>DATENQ010000464.1:0-16575 GCA_035275005.1 Pyrinomonadaceae bacterium
AACGGGCGGCCACGGAGTGCCGCCCCTACAACCATTCCCCTGATGAGACTTTCCCCCACGAGTAAACGCCTGCGTGGCATCGATGCGCTTCGGGGAGCTGCCGCTCTGGGCGTCGTTTTCTATCACGCGGTCGAACAAGGCAAAAACCTTCCCGACAACCTCCTCCAATATCCGATTCGCGCGATCCAGCTCGCGAGCTCGTTTGGCTACATCGGCGTTTTCCTGTTCTTCGTGATCTCCGGCTTCTGTATTCATCTGCAATGGGCCAGGTCCAAAGCAGCAGGAACAGAACCCGACATTCGCTTCGGTCCATTCTGGAAACGAAGAATTCGCCGTCTCTATCCGCCTTACATCATCGCGCTGCTCTTCTTTCTGCTGCTGACCGCGGCGACCGCCGGCATCAACGTGACGCACTTCTTCATCTACGACGTCGTCATGCACTTACTGATGCTTCACAATCTCGATCCCAGCACGTGCTACACAATCAACGGCGTCTTCTGGACGCTCGCGGTCGAAGAACAACTCTACCTCGCTTATTTTCTGTTGCTCTTTATACGCGTGCGCTGGGGCTGGGGTGTAACGATCGCCGTCTGTCTTTCAGCGCGGCTCGGATGGATGTTGCTGAGTCACGTCGTCTGGACCAAAACCGGGTTCGCCATTCCCGTGCCAGAATCAGCGGCAGCGCATTGGTTCACATGGGCGCTCGGCGCGATCGGCGTTGAGGTGATGTTTGGACTGGTTCGTCTGCGTGGTTGGTCACGCGATCTGCGTCTCGCGACCGTGTTGATAATCGCAGCATCGGCGCTTTCGTCTTACTTGCCTGTAATTTCAAAAGATACGCTGCTGCACAACTCGGGCTGGTTCCTGATTCATCCGCTATGGGGAGTCGGGTTCTTCATCGTCGTGAACAGGATGGTGCTGGCGGAAGACAGTTGGCTGCGACAGGCGCGGTTGCCGTCGCTGGTATCAGTCTTCTCAACGCTCGGAGTCTTTTCGTATTCGATCTACCTGACGCACGAGCTCGTGATCATGCAGTCGTGGCGCTGGACACATCCCGGGTTGTTACAAGTGCTGAATGTGCTGCTGGTGGTGATTCCGGCAACGATAATATTTGCGTGGGTCTTCTTCTGGTTCTGTGAGAAACCGTTTATGGTCCGGCGCGCTCCGAAAGCGATGAAAGTATCCACAGATTACCCGGATCTTTCTGTCGAATCTGCGTAATCTGTGGATTGATTTTCTTACTTCCCTGCCGCGGCTTTCTTCAACTCTTCAATATCGAGCTTCTTCATCGTCATGACTGCCCGCATTATCCTATCTGTCTGGCTGTCGCCACCCTGAAACAGCTCATCAAACAAAATAGTCGGCACGATCTGCCACGACAATCCATACTTGTCTTTGACCCAGCCGCACTCAACCTTCTGACCGCCTTCCGAAAGTTTTTCCCAGAAGTAGTCGATCTCCTCCTGCGTTTCGCAGTTAACGACAAGCGATATCGCTTCCGTGAATTTGAAAGTTGGACCACCATTGAGGGCCGCGAAGCGCTGGCCGTCAAGCTCAAAGTCTACGGTCATTACCGTGCCCTTCGGACCTGCACCTGAGTCGCCATAATGCGTCGTACTCAGGATGCGAGAGTTCTTGAAAACCGAACAATAGAACTTCACGGCCTCCTCGGCGTTGTTGTCAAACCAGAGAAAGGTCGTGACCTTCTGAGGGGATGGCTGGGTGCGGGCCGGATTCGTTGCTGACATACTTACTCTCCTTTTTTATGGTTGCGTTTATATTGTCGAGTTTCGTCTCTTTGATGATTAATCGAACAAGGGGGCGGAAATTCGACAGCTTGACGAAATTTTTTTCGGAAAGTTTGTCGCCCCTGAGTCCTTACGCTAAACTGCCTGAGTTCTATCGTCACAATCGATCAAAGGTCCAACGGAGGAATTGCACACGTGCGTTTCCTGAAACTGTTTGCACTCATTTTCACACTCGTTTTTACCACCACTCACGCACCGCAAGGTCAAACACAACCGCCGAGCCGTAATCCAACCGCGCAAGCACTCGCTTCGCCAACGCCAGCGCCGGCTTCGTTGCCACCGCCGACCGTCAAGATTGATGGCTATCGCGCTGCCGCGGCACGGATCATCGGAGCAGCACTTACCAGCGATCGTGCTTATGAGCGGCTCGCATATCTCACGGACCGCATCGGTAATCGTTTGAGTGGCTCGAAGAGTCTCGAGCGCGCTATTGAGTGGGCTGTGACTGAGATGAAACGCGATGGTCTCGACAACGTGCGCGCGGAAAAAGTGATGGTGCCACATTGGGTGCGTGGCGAAGAGAGTCTGGAAATACTGGCGCCTGAGCCGAGGAAACTGCAAATGCTTGGTTTGGGAAACAGCGTCGGCACGCCGGCTGAAGGAATTTCCGCGGAGGCTGTCGTGGTGCGCAACTTCGCCGAGCTCGATCGACTGGGCGAGAAAGTGCGCGGAAAGATTGTCGTTTATAACGTGCCGTATACGGGCTACGGCGAAACTGTCATTTATCGACACCAGGGAGCTTCACGCGCTGCTCGCTATGGAGCGGTCGCGGCGCTCGTGCGTTCAATCACGCCCGTGAGTTTGCAAACACCTCATACGGGCGCGATGGCCTACGCTCCCGATCAACCGAAGATTCCGGTTGCAGCGATTACGATCGAGGTGGCGGAGTTTTTGCAGCGCATGAACGATCGTGGCGATCGTCCGAGGCTCAAGCTCAGGATGGAAGCGAAGTTTCTGCCTGACGCGGAATCGGCAAACGTGATCGCCGAAGTAAAAGGCACCGAGAAGCCGGATGAGATCGTTCTCATCAGCGGCCATTTTGATTCGTGGGACGTGGGCCAGGGCGCACACGATGACGGCGGCGGCTGCATCGTCGCGTGGGAAGCGGCGCGGTTGTTGAAGGAGCTGGGACTTCGTCCACGACGGACCATTCGCGTAGTGCTCTACACGAACGAAGAAAACGGTTTGCGCGGCGGTAACGCGTATCGAGACGCACATCGCGCCGAGATTCCGAAACACATCCTTGCAATCGAATCTGATTCGGGAGTTTTTCGACCGGAAGGCTTCGGCCTCGTCGCCACCGCTCCGTCGCAAGTTAGATCAAATCTTCAGGAGATCGCGAAACTGTTGTCGGGCATCGGAGCGGATGGCATTGCAGCAGACGGAGGCGGTGCGGACATCGGATCAATCATGCGTGAAGGCGTCGTCGGCGCGAGTCTGGACGTTGAAGGTTCACACTACTTCGACATCCATCACACCCCAGCCGACACGCTCGACAAAGTTAACCCCCGAGAGCTTGCACTCTGCGTTGCCACCATGGCCGTCATGGCCTACACGGTCGCCGACCTTCCAGAACCTCTGGCTGGAAAATAAAATTTAACCCCGAAAAGAAGAACCAGTCAGGAAGAGGGGCTTGCCCCGCTGCTTAGGGATTTTAAGAGCGGGGGCAAGCCCCTCTTCCCGACTTGTTCTATTTGTTGGGGCTAAATCAATCGAGTTGATAGGTGGCGACGCTGGTGGGTGTTTCGAAGCAACGAACTTTGTAGATCTGTACACGATCGTCGCCAACTCGCTTCGCGACGCGCTCTAAAACGTATTTCGCGAGGTTCTCGGCCGATGGTTGCAACGCGTCGAACGGTGGCAGCTCGTTGATGTTGCGGTGGTCCAGGTAGGTTACAACTTCATCCGCGGCGGCTTTCAACTCCACAAAGTCGACCAGCAAACCGATGTTGTCCAGCTCGCGGCCACGCGCGTAGATCTCGATCTTGTAGTTGTGTCCGTGCAGGTTCTCACACTTCCCTTTGTAACCACGCAGTTGATGCGCGCTCGAGAAGTGTCGCTCGATCATTACTTCGAATTGTCCCGGCATAATTAATCTGCGTACAGGATACTCGCAAGGTCATCGATCCGCGAAGTCACGCGGCACGGCGGTAAACTCTGCAAAAACGTGCGCCCGTAACCCTTCGTCCGCAAACGCGGATCGAGTATCGCCAGCACGCCGCGATCGGTCGTGCTGCGAATCAACCGCCCGAGCCCCTGCTTCAGCGCGATGATCGCCTGCGGCACGCTGTACTCATAAAAACTCGAGCCACCGCTGTCCTCGATCGATCTCTGTCGCGCCGCGACGAGCGGATCGGTCGGCACCGCAAACGGCAGCTTGTCGATGATCACACACGACAACTGCTGTCCGCGCACATCGACGCCTTGCCAGAAACTCGACGTCGCAAACAACACCGCATTCGGCGTCTCGCGAAACTGCCTGAGCAACTGACCTTTCGATGCGCTGCCCTGGATCAGGCACGGATAATCAATCTCAGCCCAAACGTTTTCATAGAGCGACTGCATGCCCGCCAGACTCGTCGACAACACAAACGCGCGACCTTCGGTAGCATTTAGAATCCTGATCACTTCCGCCGTCGCGGCCCGCGTCCACTCACGGTCGCGCGGATCGGGCATCTTCGCCGGCAGGTAGAGGATCGCCTGGCTCTCATAGTCGAAACTCGAAGCAGCGATGAGGTCGTCCGCAGTTTCCAGTCCCAATCGATCGCGAATGAAAGCGAAGTTGCCACCGCTGGAAAGTGTCGCGGAAGTCAAAACAACGGTTGGCACTTCTTCAAACAACTTGTCCTGCAGCAGTCCCGCGACGTCGATTGGCGAAGCACGCAGAAACACACCGCGATTACGCCGTTCCAGCCAGTAAACAAATTTCTTGTCGGTGCCGGTGACTATGAACTCGAGCTCAAAGCGAATCTCGCGCAGGCGCCGGATCAGCGCCTCAATTTCCGGCGGCTTGTCCTTGAGCGCATCGAGCGTCGTTTCTGTACGCGCGATGGCGCCTTCGAGGGCCATGTAGAGTTCGCCTAACGGTGTCGCCTGCAACTCGCCGTCGGAATTTCTTCGCGCAAACGTTCCCGGGATTATCGGATAACGACCTTCCTCGCCGCGCCCGTCGCGAAAACCCATCCAGAAGTTGTCCGAGAAGCGCGACATACGCGCGACGCTGTTTGTGAGCTCGCGATCGACTTCAGCATCTTCGATCGGCAGCATACCCAGATCCCGCACCAGGTCTTCGATCTGATAATTCGACACCTGTGCGCCGAAGTATTCGGATGCGACTTCTTCAACGAGGTGCGCTTCGTCAAGAATCACCGCGGTGTAATCAGGAAGAACCGAGCCGTAGTTGCCGTTGCGCAGACTCAGATCCGCGAAGAAGAGATGATGATTGACGACGACGATGTCGGCTTCCTGCGCGCGATTGCGCATGCGCGTGATGAAGCACGGATCGAAGTCGGGGCACTTCTGTCCGAGACAGGATTCCGAGCGCGCATCGATGTGACGCCAGAAGGAGAGAGACTCCGGCAGGTTTGCCAGTTCCGCGCGATCGCCGGTCTCGCTTTCTCGAGACCAGTGAGAAACCTCTTCGAAGTAATCGACTTCATCGAGTCCTTCGAGCACCGGCGCCGACTGCGCGCGCGCGAGCCGGTTGAGGCAAAGATAATTGCTGCGACCTTTCATATAGGTCGCCGAAAACGGCTTGGGAAGAATGCTCTGGAGAAAGGGAATGTCTTTCTCCATCAACTGCTCCTGCAAGTTCTTGGTGCCGGTGGAAACGATCACGCGGCCATTGCCACCGAGCGCGGCAGCAACTGCGGGAACGAGGTAAGCGAGCGTCTTACCCGTGCCCGTCCCCGCCTCGACAATCAAATGCCTCTTCTCCTCAAACGCGCGCATCACCGCCCGCGCCATCTCAATCTGGCCCGGCCGGTGTTCATATTCAGGATGCGCCGTTGCAATCAGTCCATCCGGACCAAAAACTTCAAGCATATGATCCGTATTGTTATCCGTGTAAATCTGCGGTCTTCATCCGCTTCGGATAGAGTGGGAACCTCGCAGTCAAATCCGCCACGTCACGCTTAACCTTATTCCTGACTTCTTCCGACTCGGGTGCGTGAATAACTTCCGCAATCAATCGCCCGATCTCGCGCATCTCTGGTTCTTTCATGCCGCGGGTGGTGACGGCGGGTGTACCGATGCGCAGGCCGGAGGCGACGAAGGGTTTGTTTTGATCGAAGGGAATGGTGTTCTTGTTGACGGTGATCAACGCGGCTTCGAGCGCTTTCTCGGCGTCCTTGCCCGTCACGCCTTTGCCGTCGAGCCAAACGTCGACCAGCATCAGGTGATTGTCAGTGCCACCGGATACGAGTCGCAGTCCCTGCTCCTGTAATTCACTCGCCAACGCTTTCGCATTCGCCAGGACCTGGCGCTGGTATTCTTTGAAGTCATCGCGCAACGCCTCGCCAAATGCCACTGCCTTCGCTGCAATGATGTGTACCAGCGGGCCGCCCTGCACACCGGGAAAGACCCTGCGATCGATCTCCTTCGCATGCTCCTCGCGGCAGAGGATCAAACCGCCACGTGGACCACGCAAGGTTTTGTGAGTCGTCGATGTAACGTAGTCTGCATGTGGTACCGGAGACGGGTGCAGTCCGGCGGCAACCGGTCCGGCAATGTGCGCGATGTCAGCAAACATGCGCGCGCCAACACTACGTGCAATCTGGCCGATACGCTCGAAGTCGATGATGCGCGGATACGCGGAAGCACCGCAGACAAGCAGCTTCGGTCGATGCTCTTCCGCGATCTTCTGTAGCTCGTCGTAATCGATCTGTTCCGTCTCTTTCGAAACGCCGTAGTCAGCAACCTTGTAACTGAGCCCGGAAAAATTCAAAGGATGTCCGTGCGTGAGATGCCCGCCATGCGCAAGACTCATCCCGAGGATCTGATCGCCATACTGGACCGCAGCGAGATAGACGGACATGTTTGCCTGCGCGCCGCTGTGCGGCTGGACATTCGCGTGCTCCGCCCCGAATAATTCCTTCAAGCGATCGATCGCGGTCTGTTCGACAACGTCAGTCCACTCACATCCGCCGTAGTAACGTTTACCCGGATACCCTTCGGCATACTTATTCGTAAACACTGACCCCGCAGCTTCCAGCACTGCCTCACTAACAAAGTTTTCAGAAGCGATGAGCTCGAGGCCATTAGCCTGGCGTGCCACTTCGTTGTCGATAGCGCCGGCGATTATCGGATCGACTTCGGCGAGTGGTGAGTTTCTGTTCATCTGCTTCTTTCCACCTCACTAATTTTCTCAACGCGCGCCGCATGACGGCCACCTTCGAATTCCGTCGCGAACCAGGCACGCACGATCTTTGGTATCTCGTCAGGCGGTGTGGTGCGAGCGCCGATAGCGAGCACGTTCGCGTTGTTGTGTTGTCGCGCAAGTCGTGCAATCTCTTCCGACCACGCGACCGCCGCGCGCACGCCCGGAACCTTGTTGGCAGTGATCGCCATGCCAGTCCCTGATCCACACACCAACACGCCCTGCTCGACGCGGCCCTGCGCCACCTGCTCCGCAACTTTCCGCGCATAGTCCGGATAATCCACAGACTCTTCCGAGACGGTGCCAAGATCGTCAAACTCAACGCCAAGATCGACGAGCAACTCTTTCAACCGCTCCTTCTCAGCGTAGCCGGCATGATCGCTTGCGAGTGCAATACGCATGTTTCGAACCTCGTTAGGTGTTGTGTAAAGAAGAAGCGTGATGGTAACTCAGAGCACACACGGCTTCCAAATCGGTGCTTGTATTTGCCTTAAGCGCGCTGCTAAGCGAGAATGCCAGACTTATGCGCTGGTCACGATACTTTATCCCAACTCTCCGTGAAGATCCGGCTGACGCCGAGGTCATTTCGCACAAACTCTTACTGCGCGCCGGTGTCATCCGGCAACTGTCGGCCGGTATCTATTCGTATTTACCGCTGGGCCAACGCATCGCACTCAAAGTCATGCAGATTCTGCGTGAAGAGATGAGCGCGATTGGTGGTCAGGAGTTCTACCTGCCCGCGCTCCATCCGGCTGAGATCTGGCAGGAGTCAGGCCGTTGGGACGCGATCGGCGACGACATGTTTCGGCTCAAAGATCGCAAAGGCGCGGACATGTGCCTGGGCATGACTCACGAAGAGGTCTTTACAACGATCGCGCGCAATGAGATTCGCTCGTATAAACAACTGCCGCAGGTCTGGTACCAAATTCAGATCAAGTTTCGCGACGAAGCGCGACCCAAGTCAGGCCTAATGCGTCTGCGCACCTTTATCATGAAAGACGCTTACTCGTTTGACGTAGATCGTGCGGGACTCGACAAGTCGTTCAGCGATCAGCGCGAGGCGTACAAGAAGATCTTCACGCGTTGCGGCATACAGTTTTTGATCGTCGAAGCATCGTCGGGAGCGATGGGTGGGTCGGAGTCGAATGAGTTCATCGCGCGCACTCCGGCTGGAGAGGATCTGATCGTCAGTTGTGAGAGCTGTGGCTACGCAGCAAACCTCGAGAAGGCGACTTCACGATTAGAGGAGATCGCTGACGAACCGGGACCCGACGCACCTGAAGAGTTTCCGACCCCCGGCGTGCGCACGATCGAGGATCTGGTGACATTCCCGGGCGGCGCCGAAGCGTCTCGACAGATCAAGTCACTCGTTTTCATCGCGACGATCGACGGTGAACAACGCCCGCTGCTGGTCTTACTCCGCGGCGATCACCAGCTTCACGAAATCAAACTGGCAGACAGCCTGCGCGCCACGGCCGTGCGTCCCGCGCATCCGGAAGAGATTCGCGATCTGCTCGGCGCCAGCGCCGGCAGTCTCGGTGGTGTCGGAGCAAAAACCAGATCAAAGCACCTCCGCATCCTCGCGGATGCGTCGTTGAAAAACCGTCGCAACATGACTACGGGCGCCAACAAAGACGATCATCACCTCCGCGGCGTGAATATCACCCGCGACATTGCGGTGGACGAGTGGTTCGAGCTGCGCGCCGTTGAATCAGGTGAAGGATGTCCGCGTTGCGAAAGCGGCGTTCTCGAAGTGTTCAAAGGCATGGAGATCGGCCACATCTTCAAGCTCGGCACGAAGTACTCCGAATCGATGGGCGCACACGTGTTGACGCAAGATGGGAAACCGGTACCGATCGTGATGGGAAGTTACGGTATCGGCGTGGAACGAATCATCACCGCCGCGGTCGAACAGCAACACGACGAAGACGGCATCATCTGGCCGAAATCACTCGCGCCTTTTGACGTCGTCGTGACGATCACAAACATGAAGCAGGACGATGTGCGTGAAGCGGGGGAGAGGTTGTATCAGGAGTTGCAGCAAGCCGGTCTCGAAGTCTTGCTCGACGATCGCGACGAACGCGCGGGTGTAAAATTCAAAGATGCGGATCTGATCGGCATACCTTATCGCATTACGCTCGGCAAAAAAGTCGCCGATGGCGTGGTCGAGCTGTTCGATCGGCGCAAAAAGAAGAGCGAAGATGTTAAAATGACGGAGGTCGTTCAGAAGCTTGCGCTGGCAGGATCTTGAAATTTTTATTATGCAGCAACAACGCAACAGGAAGTTCTCACGCAAAGGCGCAAAGGCGCAAAGAAAGACGCAAAGTTCTCCCTTGAGCATTTCTTTGCGGCTTTTTCTTTGCGCCTTTGCGCCCTTGCGCGAGAATTTTCATCCATAATGAAAGTAGTTTGTTTTTTATTAGTTCTCATCATCCCCTTCCAAGTTCGAGCCTCGCAGGATCTTCTCCCTGAACTCGTTCGACGTATCAAACCCTCTGCGGTTGCAATAGAGACTTTTGACGCGCGCGGCGAGAAGCTTTCGCGAGGCAGCGGCTTCTTTGTCGACGCCGATCGCATCGTCACGAACCGTCACGTTCTCGAGGGCGCAATTCGCGCCGAAGTTCACTCTTCAACAGGAGCAGTTTTTCCCGTTAAAGGCGTTCTCGCAGTGGACGCTGAAGGCGATATCGCGTTGCTCAAGATCGATGCTCCGATCCCTCAAATCAAACCGTTGTCACTCGACAAGACTTCGCCACAGGAAGGCGAGAGCGTCGTCGTCATCGGCAATCCGCTCGGGTTGGAGGGCAGCGTCACGAACGGAATCGTATCGGCAGTGCGCGACATCCCCACCTTCGGACGCATCATTCAGATCACTGCGCCGATATCTTCCGGATCGAGCGGCAGCCCGGTCGTAAACATGCAGGGACAGGTGATTGGGATCGCAACGTTGCAGATCACCGGCGGTCAGAGCGTGAACTTCGCGATTCCATCGGAACGCATTTCACAACTCCAGAGCACGTCGATGATGTCGCTGGCGGACCTCGTCGCAAGCGCTGGTCGGAACAAGCGCGCGAAGGCAGTGCAGTTTTTCCGCGATGGTTTGAGTTTTCTTTCCAAGGACGACTGCGAGAAAGCGCTGACTTATTTTGAAAAGGCGGTCGAGTCAGACAGTAATTATGCCGAAGCGTGGGCGCAAGCCGGTTTCTGCAACGAGAAACTCGGAAGACACGCCGAGGCGCTCGAAGCTTCGAAGAAAGCAGTCAGCCTAAGACCTTCCGCTGAGTCGTACTTCAACATCGGTCTCGCTAATTTCTATCTCAAGCAATACAAAGATGCGGCGGAAGCGTATCGCCAGGCGATCAAGATCGATCCGTACAACGCCGCCGACGCTTATTACGCGCTTGGGTTGGTCTATCGCGACTGGAGCAAGCCGGACGACGAGATCCAGGCGTACAAGCAGGCGATTAAACTGCGACCCGATTACACCGTCGCCTACGAACGACTCGGCACGCGTTACCTCCGCTCGAAGAAGTTCAGCGAGGCGGTTGAGATCTTTCGCCAGCTTTCCGCGTTGAAGCCGGGAGACGCGATCGCGCCAAACAACATGGGCGAGGCTTATTTCGAGTTGAACCGTTTGAACGACGCGCTCGAGTCATTTCGACAATCAATCCGTTTGAAACCGGACTACGGCAAAGCCTACTACAACCTCGGCAGGACTCTGCTCGCCATGGGCAACCGCGACGCCGCCCTCGAGCAGTACACGATCCTCACCAACATCGATCCTGATTGGGCCGAGAAGTTAAACGCAATAATAAATCCTTAGACAAAATCAGCCACGGATTACACGGATAACACAGATAAAAAAATCCGTGTATGAAATCCGTGTTATCAGTGGCTAATTCATTACCTCGCCGACGATGGCGGTGAGGGCGTTGTCTTGCAGAGATTTGTTGCGTGGGAGTTGGCCGTGTAGATCGCAGCCGAAGACGGCGTAATGAGAGAGCGTGAAGCCTGTCTGGGTGTCACGGTGTTTGAATAGCGTCTCGCCGAGGAGCGATGTGCGCGTGACGCGACCATCGCCGGGCGCGTACATCGCGTCGGTAGCTTGCTTTTTAGAGATCTTTGCGCCGCTTGAAGTGCGGAACTCGCGTGGTCTGGTCAACGTCAGCCAGCGGTTCCGTTTCTCATCGCGCAAAATCAGCGGCGCGCTCAGCGTCTCTTCACAGTCACCGCCGATAGCCAGGAGCACGATCGGCGAATTCGAGTCATCGACTGCATCGAGCGCCTGCTGAAAGCGTTGCGCGCGTCTCAAGGTCGCCGCAAGGTAAGCATCAAGCTCATCCGTCTTGCCGTCGGTTCCCGCCGCACCTTCGTAACGACGACGAAAGTCAGGAGACGAATAGATCACACTCCATCCATATCGTTTCCAAACTTCAACGTCGTAAAGATCGATCGCAAGTGCTTGCAGGTTCTCGTCCAGAAACTTTACGGCACCGCGATGCGGCATGAGCTGAAACAACGAAGGAGCGCTCACCGCGTCCTCGGCAGTTAGCTTGTTGAGAAGTGGAACTCGTCGTCGTAACCCTTCGGTGATTGAATAACCTTCGATTAGCGTCGCAAAGGCGTCTGCCGATCCTTCGTTGGGTCCGCCAATCATCACGATCTTGCTGATATGAGCGGCGCCGAGCCAGGTCGGTTGAATCGGGGTGTCGCCCTCAGGTAGATCCGCGTCGCCATACATCGCGGCGTAGCGAGCAATCAATCCACCCATCGAGTGCGCCACGACATTGAACTTGAGATCGGGGCGTAGCAGCCTGCTTTTCAATCGCTCGATACGCCTGACAAGCTCTCGTGCGTTTCTAACGTTGTCCTGTCGCCAGTCGTAAGGAAAGACGTAGAAAGTGTCCTGGTAGTCGCCGGCGCCTGGATTCTCCCAGTCACCCTCACGATAGCCTGCATAACGGCGCAGCGCTTCAAGCAAGTCTCGATAGACGTACACCTCCGGCAGCACGCGCGCGAGCTTTACTGTCTCGATTATTTTCCCCGGCACGAGGTCGTCGTGATTGGCGGAGAGATCCGGACTGATCGGCAGTCCTTCCTGCGACGTTCGAAACGCCGACGGCCAGACAGTTTCACCGGTCTTCGGATTGATCAGCTCAGAGCCGAGAATTCCCGGAATCACGATCACCGGACGCTTTCCCGTCCTTGCCTTGGCCGTGGCGAAGATGTGCTCGAGGTTCGGCGTCCGGCGCGCGGAGATACACGCGCTCGACACCAGCGAAAGTACGATCAGGCTGAAGAGTATTTGTTGGGAGCGAGCAACTCGGAATCTATTCAACGGGCACCGTCCAACGACGATTGATGAGACTGGCGACAAACCCGGCGCCAAAGCCGTTGTCGATATTCACTACGGTTACATTTGAAGCGCAGGAATTCAACATGCCGAGCAGCGCCGCGACACCTCCAAAAGATGCGCCATAGCCAATGCTGGTTGGCACCGCCACAACCGGAACGCCGACCAGTCCACCAACCACGGACGGCAGCGCTCCCTCCATGCCGGCAGCGACGATCACGACACGCGAACGCTGCAAGAGACTGCGCTCGGAGAGCACGCGGTGTATGCCCGCAACGCCTGCGTCCCAGATACGATCGACTGTGTTTCCCATCGTCTCAGCGGTCAGTGCGGCTTCTTCCGCAACGGGGATGTCGCTTGTTCCGGCAGTTACGACTGCGATCGAACCGACGCCCTGGTTGGTCTTGTCGCGGCGGATTCGAACGAGATGCGCCGATTCGTGCCACTCAGCGTCAGTGACAACGTTGCGGATCTCGCCGAACGTGCCTTCGTCGGTGCGTGTTACGAGGATGTTTGGTGACCGCTGCGCCAGTCGTTCGACGATGCCTACGATTTGCGAGCGCGTCTTGCCGCCGCCGAACACGACTTCCGGAAACCCCTGCCGCGACGCGCGCGAGTGATCCACCCGCGCAAAACCGATATCTTCAAAGTGAAGGTTCTTGATGTGATTCAGCGCGTCGTTTGTCTCTAACTCACCACTCTTGTGGGCAGCTAGAAGTTTTGCCAGCTCAGTTAAATCCATTTGCAAAAGCATGCCACAAAAAGGCGCACAAAGCATAGAGAGAGATTTAGCCGCAGATTTTCGCGGAGTAACGCCGATCAAATCTGCGTTTAGTCCGCGAGAAATCCGCGGCTGAATTAAACTATTCGACATTAATAATCGTTTGTCACTTGTGTGGCCCCTGGTGGCCTAGTAAGATTCCAGCGAGATTGACCCACCGTGTCGACCGTAATCAAAAACACCCGCTTAACCCTGGAAATGATCAAGATCGAGCACACGCTCTTCGCGTTGCCGTTCGCCTTTCTGGGGGCCGTGCTTGCCGCTCGCGGGCTGCCTTCGCCGTGGCAGATTCTCTGGATTGTCGTCGCGATGGTCGGGGCGCGGTCCGCGGCGATGGCGTTTAATCGCATCGCTGATCGAAGCTTTGACGCACGAAATCCCCGCACCGCTTCGAGAGCACTGCCCGCGGGTTTACTTTCGGTCGGTTTTGTCTGGGCTTTTACACTCGCCGCGGCCGCTTTGTTTGTAGTGGCTGCAGCGATGCTGAACCGCCTGACGTTGATCCTCGCTCCCGTGGCGCTCGCGTGCGTGCTGCTTTACTCTTTTACAAAGCGCTGGACACAGTTTTCACATCTCGTGCTCGGAGCGTGTCTTTCGATCGCCCCTACGGGCGCATGGATTGCGGTGCGTGGCGAGATTGGCAGTCCGGTGCCTTTGCTGTTGTCCCTTGTGGTCCTGTTATGGACCGCGGGTTTCGACGTGCTCTACGCTTGCCAGGATTACGATTTCGATCGTCGCGAAGGATTGAGATCGATTCCCGCGCGCGTCGGTATTAATCGCGCACTCTGGATCGCGCGGTCACTGCACGCAGCGGCGTTTCTGGCGCTGGTGTGGTTATTCGTAACTACGCAGCTCGGACCAGTCGCTCTTGTAGGCGTGATCGCAACTGCCGCGCTGCTTATTTACCAGCATCGACTCGTGCGCGCAGGCGATCTCAGCCGGTTGAACGCGGCTTTCTTTACGACGAACGCCTTCGTGAGCGTCATCCTATTGGCAACTTTTGGAAGCGCCGTCTTTCTAAATCAATGACGAGTATTTGAAATGAATTTTTCACACGACGAAAAACTGAACGAGATAGCAACACGCGTCAACGCCGGCGAACGTCTCTCATTCGCCGACGGCGTCGCACTTTATGCCACCGACGATCTTCCGGCACTTGGCAAACTCGCCGATCTGGTGAGACGGCGCCGTCACGGCCGTACGACGTACTTCAACGTCAACAGACATCTAAACCCGACCAACATCTGTTACGCCGATTGCAAGTTTTGCGGCTTCTTCCGCACTCCCCGTCAGCCTGACGCTTACACACACAACATCGACGATAGTTTGAAAGTCGCTGAGCGTGCAGTCGCCGAGGGCGCCACCGAACTGCACATCACGGGCGGGTTAAATACAAAACTGCCGTTCAGTTATTTTACGGATCTGCTTTCATCTCTAAAGCGCCAATATCCGCAGTTGCACCTGAAAGCGTTCACGATGGTTGAGTTTGACCACTTCGCACACTTCTACAAGATGCCGGATGAAGAGGTCATTCAAAAACTGATCGAGGCGGGCCTGGATTCATGTCCCGGTGGCGGCGCCGAGATCTTTCGCGAACCGACGCGCTCGATGATTTGCGCGCATAAGTGCGACGCGGATCGCTGGCTCGAGCTCCAGGGAAAAGTTCACGCCGCCGGACTAAAAACCAATGCCACGATGCTCTACGGGCACATCGAGTCGATCGAAGATCGTGTCGATCATTTCGTGCGTCTGCGCGAGCAACAGGAGAAGTCGGGCGGATTTCAGTGCTTCATACCGCTGGCGTTTTATCCGCCAGACACGCAACTGGCCCATCTGCATGGTCCATCAGGCGTCGATTCGCTGAAGACGATGGCTGTAGCGCGTCTCATGCTTGATAACTTCGATCACATCAAGGCTTACTGGGTGATGCTCGGCAAACGTCTGGCCCAGGTGGCACTGCACTACGGCGCTAACGACATCGACGGCACGATTACCGAGGGCGGTGAGTTGACCACGAGTTACTCGGTCGAAGCGAATAACGAAGTGAAGATGAGCAAGACCGAGCTCATCGGATTGATTGAAGACGCCGGCTTCGAAGCCGTCGAACGCGACACCGTCTATAACCGTATCGTTAGCGTGGTCTAATACAATATGTCAGAAACAATCACACTCGCACATTCACCAGACTCCGACGACGCGTTCATGTTCTACGGCCTGGCAACAAACAAGCTGGACACCGGCGAACTGAACTTTCAACACCTGCTCAAAGACATTCAAACGCTGAACGAGGAAGCGATGCGCGGCACGTATGACGTCACCGCCATCAGCTTTCACGCTTACGCGTACATTCATGACAAGTACGCACTGCTGCCGCACGGCGCTTCGATTGGCGACAACTACGGCCCGATCGTCGTATCGCGCGAGCCGGCCACCCCGGCGGACATCCCGAATTTAAAAATCGCGATTCCGGGCAAGTTGACCAGCGCTTTTCTGGCGCTGCGAATCTTCAACTCGGATTTCAGGTACCAGGTCGTCCCTTTCGACAAGATTATCGACGCCGTGCAGGACGGAACTTGTGACGCGGGGTTGTTGATTCACGAAGGACAACTTTTTTACGAGTCGAAGGGTCTTCACAAAGTCCTTGATCTCGGACAATGGTGGCATGAACAACACGGTTTGCCGCTGCCTATGGGCGGCAACGCCATCCGGCGCGACCTCGGGCCGGAGCGGATCAAAGAAGTTTCACAGTTGCTGCGGGAGAGTATTCAGTATTCGTTGACCCACCGGGAGGATGCGCTCCAGTACGCTATGCAGTTCGCCAGGGACATGGATCCGGAGCTGGCGGACAGGTTCGTGGCGATGTGGGTAAATGAGTTGACGCTGGACTACACCGACCGCGGCCGCGAGGCCGTCCGGCTGCTGTTGGACGAAGGGCATCAGAAGGGAATTATTCCTCACCCTGTGCAGGTCGATTTCGTTTGAAGTGTGATTTAAGCCACAGATTTTCGCGGATTATCGCAGATAAGAAGAGTTAAAGCTGGGGTGTGCGCGGTGACTTTTTTGCCACCCCGCCCAGAAGGGGTGAGCGAATCACCGCGCACATCATCGGCCTCAAGCCACGTAAAACCAAGCTCCTCCCAAAGCCTGGTTTATCGTCCGCGCCGTGTAAGCAACGCCGCCGCTCGGCGTCACGTCTGCGCTCCCGCGCCGTAAAGCTCCACGGATGTTGGACGAGTGCCTGTTGCCGACATGAGGA
>DATENQ010000465.1:0-5635 GCA_035275005.1 Pyrinomonadaceae bacterium
CACCTCGCCGCCCAGCTTCGCGATCACGAGCATAACGGCGATGCCGATGAGCACCGCCGGATCCAGCCCATGAACGTCCGTCCCTGTTGGCCCTTCTCCGGCCGCCAAAACACGGGTCGTGAGAATAAAAAACAGGCTAAGACCGAGAATTACGGTGGCTCGTTTCATCAGATTTTCCAAGAAAATGGCCCATTATGACATGTCAGCCGGTTCGGAGGCGTGCTTCCAGCGGCGCTGGCAGGTTGCTTCTCATTGTCGAGGTCTCTATAATGCGCCCCCTACGAGGCGCTCCCGGCAGGTTGGCGCCCAAATAACAGCAAACAAATATGGCGACTCCCCTTCGATGGAACCAACGCAGACGTGTCGCGCCTTATGGGGGTTCCAATCAACCAGACACTCCGTTGCGTTCCCTGGCGCTTAGCCTAACGCATGTCGCTCGCGCCGCACTCACCGAGCCGTACATGCTCAGTATCGAGCACAAACGTATCCATTTGAACCGGCTTCCGAAAGACTTCGACGGCTTTCGCGTCGTGCAGCTCTCTGATATTCATCACGGCCCTTTTTCAAGCCGCGAACAGATCGAGCGCGCCGTCGACACTGCAAACAGGCTCCAGCCGGACATCATCGCGCTTACCGGCGACTACATCTCGAAAGAACGACATTACGCTGCGCCTTGCGCCGAGATGTTGGGTCGCTTAAAGGCAAAGTACGGCGTTTACGCCGTGTTAGGCAATCACGATCATTGGGTTGACGCAGCATTGATAACAGATCTTTTCCGCGCCGAGGGCATCACGGTCCTTATAAACGAAGGCATGCACTTCGAAAAGAACGGCGCGTCGTTTTGGCTGGCAGGCGTGGACGATACGATGGTCGGGCTCGAGGATTTGTCACTGGCGCTGGCAGGCGCCAGGCGCGACGAGATGAAACTCCTGCTCGCGCACAATCCAATCATTCTCCGCCGCGCCGCGCGTGCTTCAGTCGATTTGGTCCTGAGCGGTCATACACACGGTGGCCAGGTGGCGATCAGAGGCGAACGCAGCACCGTACGCGGAGCGCGGAAACGCCATTTGAAAGGCCTCGGACGCCTGGCAAACACGCAGATTTACGTTAATCGCGGTCTGGGTACGGTGGTGCTACCTATTCGATACGGATGCCCTCCTGAAATCTCTTTGTTAGAACTGCGCAGCAGCAGCAGTTGATCTAAGCATTTTGTGCTTTTGTGGCTTGGCCAACCTTGAATGTCCTCCCGGATCGTTACTGTCCCAAATCTCCTGACCATATTCCGGATGGTTTTGATTCCGGTCTTTGTTTCGCTGCTCTTCTACCAGCGATTCATCCTCGCTCTCGCGGTTTTTATTCTGGCTGGGGTGACGGATGGCCTGGACGGCCTGCTGGCGCGGCGTTTTAACCAGAAGTCGCAACTTGGAACCATTCTCGACCCAATCGCCGACAAGTTGATGCTGGTCACTGCCTTCGTCGTCCTGTCGATGAGGGCGGTTTTCCCACAGCCACTGCCGTCACATCTTCCTGTACCTTTTTGGGTGACTGTGGCCGTCATCAGCCGTGACGTATTCATTCTGGTGGGTGCAGCCGCCATCAACATCGTTACCGGCTTTCGCCGTTTCCGGCCCTCGATGCTGGGCAAAATCAACACAACCGTCCAGATTGTCGCCATCGCCGCCATTATGTTCGCCGCCAGCTTCCCATACGGCACCGGCTACTATCTCCCCACCACCTACACCACTGTTTTCACCCTCGCCATCCTCTCAGGCGCCCATTACGTCTTTTTCGTCTCCAAACTCCTTAACGAAGACCGTCGCGACGAAGACAAAGCACTCAAGAAAAGTTGACAAGAACGCACTCAGGTATTATATTGAGCGAGCGTTCAAGGCGAGTGCCTCATAGACAACCGAGCGCGGTTCGCGCCGGGTCAGAATATTTAAGCAAGGATGGTTTGGAGACTAAAAGATGAGCAAGATTATTGGAATTGACCTAGGAACAACCAACTCGGTCGTGGCAGTGATGGAAGGTGGCGAGCCAACCGTTATCACTAACTCCGAAGGTGGCCGTACCACGCCCTCGGTCGTGGCTTTCACCAAGGATGGGAATCGCCTTGTTGGTCAGGTTGCCAAGCGCCAGGCGGTAACCAACCCCGAAAACACAGTCTATTCAATCAAACGATTTATGGGCCGGCGGTACAACGAAGTTAGCGAAGAAATTAAGCAGGTGCCATACAAAGTACAGGGCTCAGGTGCCGGGGGAGATGTGCGCATCTCGACCGGCGGCAAAGAGTGGAGCCCACCGGAGATCTCGGCGATTATTTTGCAGAAGATGAAGCAGTCGGCTGAAGACTACCTCGGCCAAAAAGTTGAAAAGGCCGTGATCACCGTTCCTGCTTACTTCAACGACTCGCAACGACAGGCGACAAAAGACGCGGGCAGGATTGCCGGCCTGGAAGTGATGCGTATCGTGAACGAGCCGACAGCCGCAGCGTTGGCTTACGGTCTCGATAAGAAGAAAGACGAAACGATCGCGGTATTCGACTTTGGCGGTGGCACGTTTGACATCTCGATCCTCGAGGTCGGTGAAGGTGTTGTCGAAGTAAAGTCGACCAACGGCGACACGCACCTCGGCGGTGACGACATCGACGAACGTCTGATCGAGTGGATCATCGACGAGTTCAAGAAGGATCAGGGTATCGACCTCTCGAACGACAAGATGGCTTTGCAGCGTTTGAAGGAAGCCGCGGAGAAAGCAAAGATCGAACTCTCGAGCACGATGGAGACGGAGATCAACCTGCCGTTTGTGACCGCGGATCAATCCGGTCCGAAGCACCTCGCGATGAAACTGACGCGCTCGCGTTTCGAGCAGCTAGTTGACCAGATCCTGACGCGACTCAAAGGCCCGGTCCAGACGGCGTTGAAAGATGCCGGTGTCGATGCGAATAAGATCGACGAGGTAGTGCTTGTCGGTGGTTCAACGCGCATTCCGAAGGTCCAGGAGATCGTCAAGGAAATGTTTGGCAAAGAGCCAAACAAGAGCGTTAACCCGGACGAGGTGGTTGCGGTCGGCGCGGCTGTCCAGGCAGGCGTTCTGTCGGGTGAGAAGACTGACATCCTGTTGCTCGACGTGACACCGCTCAGTCTCGGTATCGAGACGCTTGGTGGAGTGTTCACGAAACTGATTGAAAGAAACACGACCATCCCCACGCGGAAGTCGGAGATCTTCTCAACTGCTTCTGACAATCAGACGTCGGTTGAAGTTCATGTGCTTCAGGGTGAGCGACCAATGGCGGGCGACAATCGCACGTTGGGCAAGTTTCATCTGGTCGGTATTCCACCGGCGCCACGTGGCATGCCGCAGGTCGAAGTTGCTTTTGACATCGACGCCAACGGCATCGTGAACGTGTCCGCGAAGGACATGGGCACCGGTCGCGAGCAGAAGATCACGATCACGGCTTCTTCGGGTTTGTCGAAGGACGAGATCGACAAGATGATGAAAGACGCCGAGTCACACTCCGCTGACGACGCTCGCAAGCGCGAGGAGATCGAAGCTCGCAATCGTCTCGATGGTCTGGTCTACCAGATGGAGAAGACGCTCTCAGATAATCGCGAGAAAGTCGGGGCAGTTGCTTCCGATGTTGAGTCGGCGATTGCGGAGGCGAAGAAAGCGTTGGCGGAAGGCGGAGTTGAACGACTCAACGAGGCTTTCAACCAGCTCCAGACCGCGTCGCACAAACTTGCTGAGGCGCTCTATCAACAGGCGCCACCGCCGGGTGCGGAAGCTACTGGCGATCAGGCATCAGCCGCCGGCGCATCGTCGTCGACAAGCGGCAGTTCGGGTGACGACAATGTCATCGACGCTGAATACGTGGACGTTGAAGAGAACAAATAAGGCAATTTCCGATTGTCAATTGCCGATTTGAAGAGGCGGAGATAGCGTTTCCCTCCGCCTTTTCTTCAATGTTTAGAAGTTCAGCCTGAACTCTAAACTGTTAACAAGATGGCCAAGCAGGACTATTACCAAATACTCGGCATCAAGCGCGACGCCAAGCCTGATGAGATCAAGAAGGCTTACCGGCGCCTCGCCCGCAAGTATCACCCTGACGTAAATCCGGGCGATAAAGCCGCCGAGGAACGCTTCAAACTGATGTCGGAAGCGCACGACGTGCTTTCCGATCCGAAGAAGCGAAGCGTTTACGATCGCTTTGGGCAATACTCGGACAACCTTGCCGACGCGGCCGCGCGAGGTGCTGGTCCATCGACCGGGGGGCGTACCTCGCCGGGTTTTGATTTCTCGGGCTTCGACTGGAGTACTAGCGGGTCGACAAGTTCCGGCGGTGGAAGTAGTAGTTTCCGCGACATCTTTGCGGATCTGTTTGGTGGTGGCGCGTCGAAAGAGAAGGAGCCGCCAAGGCCGCAGCCTCAGCGTGGCGCCGACATCGAGATGCCGCTCGCGCTTTCGTTTGAAGAAGCAATCAACGGGATAACTACCAACATCACCGTTAATCGTTCGGAGCAGTGTTCGCGTTGCAACGGCGCGGGCGACATCGGTGGGCCAGTGGTGGTTTGCTCTACGTGCAAAGGCACCGGCCAGGTGCAACGCGCCGGCGGCCGGCTCCGTTTTGCGCAGGAGTGTACGGATTGTGGTGGAACTGGACGACGACGCGCGCCGTGTTCTCTGTGTCATGGAAAAGGCACGACGGCGAAAACAGAAACGGTAAAGGTTCGCATTCCGGCGGGCGTTGAGACTGGTTCGCGTGTGAGAATTCCCGGTAAGGGTGAAGGTGGCCGTCTCGGAGCACAAGCGGGAGATTTGCACATCATCACCAACGTTGGTCAGCACAAATATTTTACGCGCAAAGGTGACAACATTTATGTGACTGTGCCGATCACCGTTCCGGAGGCAGCGCTCGGCGCAAAGATCGAAGTGCCGACAGTGGAAGGCAAAACGCAGTTACGCATTCCACCGGGAACGCAGTCAGGGCAGAAGTTTCGCCTGCGTGATCGTGGTGCTCCGTCGCTACGCAATCCGGGCGCGAAGGGACACCAGTTTGTAGAAGTGCAAGTCACGTTGCCGAAAGTGATTTCGGAAGAGACGAAGGAATTGCTGCGGGAGTATTCGAAGTTGAATTCATCGAACCCGCGTGTGGAGATGGGGTTGGAGTGAGCAGAAAGCCGAGAACATACACGATCAGTGCGGTAGCGGATCAGTATGGGATTCATCCGCAGACGCTCAGACTTTATGAACGTGAAGGGCTGCTGAAGCCGTCGCGCTCCGAGGGGAACACGCGTCTCTACACCGATCCGGATCTCGAACGACTGGAGTTGATACTTTCGCTGACTCGCGACCTGGGCGTAAATCTCGCCGGCGTCGAGATCATTCTGAACATGCGGGAAAAGATGGATGCGATGCAGCAGGAGTTTGAACGATTCTTCCAGTACTTGCAGTCACACGCCGAAGAGCTCACGAATTTCGAAGCGGCGCCTGAAGGAAGCGACGCGTTAGTTCCCCTTACTCGCTCCGCAGCTCTGCGCCGCCGCACCTCACGACAATAAATTTGCCACGGATTACACGGAAAACACGGATAAGAAAATACTTTCCTTATTTCTTATCCGTGTTTTCCGTGTAATCC
>DATENQ010000466.1:0-8086 GCA_035275005.1 Pyrinomonadaceae bacterium
AGCGATACTGATCTTCTGCTGCATGCCGCGACTCATGTGCTCGAGCGGCGTCGTGAAGTTCGTGTCTTCCATTCCCAACTGGTCGAGAATCTCCATCACGCGGCGCTCCGACTCGCGCGCTTTCTGACCGTAAAGCAGCGCGGTATAAAGCAGGTTTTCACGCGCCGAGAGCTTTTTGTAGAAAGCTGCGTCCACGCTGACACGGCCGATGATGCGGCGCACCTCTTCCGCGTGCTCGGGCAAATTGAAATCGAGCAGACGGACGTAACCGCTATCGGCGATCAGCAGGGTCGAGAGAACGCGAATCAAACTCGACTTGCCGGAACCGTTCGGTCCGAGCAGTCCGTAGGTCTCACCTGAGCCGACGCTGAATGAGACGTCGTCGATTGCCCAGAGTTCGGACTTCTTCCGGAAACCGTTACGTTTGCGAAAACTTTTACGAAGGTTGCGCACCTGAATAGCTGGTTTATGCATGATCAAACCTCAAAAAGTGGATCGCCAAAGCTAGCCACTTGAACGAAAAATATTTGGTTGTAGGTTGGAAACGAGGCGGCGGCTGAGCGCGCATCACGCGCTCGCGATTAGTGCGAGCGTGGTGAACCGATTTCAGCCGCGGAGATATACTCCGCAGGAATCAAGCGAGGTTCAGCCAGAATTTGAGGATAATTACTTTCATCACTATCACCCTTTGAGGCTGAGAATAATACAAGCCGCAGATTTACGCAAATAAAACGCAGATCTGATCTGCGCTCATCTGCGTTCATCCGCGGCTAATATTATTTCTTTCCGTGAGCGATCTTGATGGCTTCGGGTAGTTGTCGCAGACGCAACATCGAGATCACACCAAACAACGGACCCGGCGCAAGAATCATGAACGCGTAGCGCCAGCCTTTCGCAGCTTCTACTTTCGGAATCAACTCGATCGAAACTGTCGTCAGCAGGAACCCAATGCACATCTGTATCGTCAGTGCAGTGCCGATGTACTGCGGATCTCCGAGCTCAGTGACGCACGAAGAGAATTGAGCCGAATCAGCGACAACCGTCGCGCCCCAGATCGCGGCCACCACCAACAGCAACAACGGACTACCACCATAGAGCAGTCCAATCACTAAACAACACGTCCCGCTAATCGCCATCGCCCACGATGTTACTAACGTTCGTCCAACTCGATCGGCAATGAGGCCCGCGACAACACAACCAATCGCGCCCGCGCCGATAACAAGAAACGAACCAAACTCAGCCAGCCGTGGATCTCCATTGTGAGTCGCGAGGCTCGCGCGAATCATCACCGGGATCCAGATCCACATGCCGTAGAGCTCCCACATGTGACCGAAGTAGCCAAAGCTCGCGAGCCTCACGCCGCGATTGCTGAACACTCTGACAATCTGCGACAGGTCAAACTTCGCGGGCGGCAGCGCGAATGGACCATCCTCGACAAAGAAGAGCACGATCAGTCCACCGATCGCCGCCAGTAGCGAAACGAAGAGCACGTTCGAGCGCCAGTTGTTGCTTCCCACGGCATTGACAAGATAAGGCGTGGCCTTCCCCATCGTGAGGGCTCCTACCAGAACGCCGAGCGCCATGCCGCGCCGTTCACGAAACCACGTCGCCATGATCTTCATGCCCGGCGGGTAAACTCCTGCGAGACAAACACCTGTCAGGAATCGCAGGACAATCGCGGTTGAAGGATCGTGTACGTAGAGACCAAAGACGCCATTTACAATGGCGCCAAAGAATGCAGAGACAGCGAAGAGATGTCGGGTGCTGATGATGTCAGGCAGGTTCAGAGTCGCGCTGATCAGCGTGCCGGCAACGAAGCCGAGCTGAACGGCGTTGGCGATCCAGCTAATTTGCGAGGGTGAGAGTTGCCATTCCTGTGAGAGTGCGGGAACGACCGCGGAACCGCTGAACCACAGCGCCATCCCCAGCAACTCCGCAGCGGAGAGAAGTGTCAAAGCGCGCCAGCGCCGTGGACTGGGAGTCATAGTTCAGAGTTCAACCTTTAGGTTGCCGTAGCATCGTGATTTGAGGAGAACAAGCTAAAGCTTGAACTCTGAACTTCACCTTTTCTCTTTTGTGCCTTTTTGTGGCTATGGTCCAATTCTTTCCTCGTGCGCCACAAACACCGTCGCCAGCTCATTCAAACCTTCCGCATCCTGATCGTCGAACCTGCCGATAAGCGGACTATCCAGATCGAGGACGCCGAGCAATTGTTCGCCGTCAAACAACGGCACCACAATCTCCGAATTCGACGCCACGTCGCAAGCGATGTGTCCGGGAAACTCGTGCACGTTCGGCACGATGATCGTTTCAAGTTGCTGCGCCGCCACGCCGCATACTCCCTGCCCGAGGGGAATTCGAGCACAAGCGGGATTTCCCTGGAATGGTCCAAGCACCAATTCGCCGTCCTTGAGAAAATAGAACCCGGCCCAGTTCACGTTTGGCAGTGAATTGAAGAGCAGCGCGCTGAAGTTCGCGGCGTTGGCGATGAAGTCGTGCTCGCCCTTCAACAAACTCATCAGTTGCACGACGAGGTTCGCGTAGAGCTGCGACTTATGGTTTGTTTCCGGCGACTTGGCTCGTAGCTTTGTGGGTTTCTTCTTGCTTGTCTTCTTCGCGGCAATCTTCTTTCCTGCCGGTTTCTTCTTTGCAGTTCGAGAAGTCATGTTTCCTTTGATTCCTCCATTGCAGGCCGGATGCTAATCACCACCGATTTCGACGCCGGGGTATTGCTCTTCAGGGCGACACTGCGCACCGGCACTAAAACATTCGCTTCCGGAAAATAAGTCGCGGCACAGCGGCGTGGAATATCGTAAGGCACAACCGTAAAGCGCCGCGCAATTCGTTCTTCACCTTCAAAATGGCTGACCAAGTCTACAACTTGTCGTGCGTTCAAGCCCGCCTCGGCGATATCCTCACTGTTGAGAAATACGACGTGCCGATCATCACTGATACCGCGATAGCGATCGTTTGAGCTGTAGACTGACGTATTAAACTGATCGTGACTACGGATTGTCATCATCAAAAACTGATCGGATTCGAGATTATGTTCCGGCAGTTCGTGAACAGTAAACTGGGCCTTACCGTTCGCGGTGTTGAAGACTCGATCGCGAGCAGCATTCGGCAGATAGAAACCGCCCGGCTCACGCACGCGCGCGTTGTAGTCGTCAAATCCTGGGACCACTCGTTCGATGGCATCGCGGATCTTATCGTAATCACCCGCCAGTTCTTCCCAGTTAACCGTGGTGCGATGCTCGAATGTGGCCCGTGCGAGACGCGCAACGATCTGCGGCTCGCTCAAAAGTTCTTCAGACGCCGGTTCGAGCTTACCGCGCGAAACCTGCACCACGCCCATCGAGTTTTCAGTCGTGACAAACTGTGGGCCACTTGCTTGCACGTCGATCTCCGTGCGGCCGAGACACGGAAGTATTAGCGCGCGATCTCCGGTTATCACATGCGAACGATTCAGTTTAGTGGAGACGTGGACTGTCAGGCGACAGCGGCGCAGCGCGGCGGCGGTAAAATCCGTATCCGGTGTGGCTGAAAGAAAGTTCCCGCCGAGCGCGAAAAAGATCTTTGCCTGGCCGTCGTGCATTGCCTGAATTGCTTTAACGGTGTCGAAGCCGTGATTTCGCGGCGGCTCGAAGTCGAATGCTTCACCAAGCCGATCGAGGAAGCTTTCAGTGGGCCGCTCCCAGATGCCGACGGTGCGATCGCCCTGTACGTTGCTATGACCACGCACCGGACACAATCCCGCGCCAGGCTTTCCGACCTGCCCGCGCATAAGCATCAGGTTCACGATCTCCTGTATGTTGGCGACGGCGTTGCGATGTTGAGTCAGACCCATGGCCCAACAGAAGATCGTCCGCTCTGAATTGACGAAGATCTGTGCAGCTTGTTCGATCAGTTCTCTTGCCACGCCGCTCTGTTCGACGATCTCGTCCCATGAGACATCTTGCAGTGCCGAAACAAACGCTTCGAAACCGGCGGTGTAGTTATCGATGAAATCTCGATCGAGAGCGTCTTCATGCGCGAGCACGGCTTTCGAGATTCCCTTCAGCAGCGCCACATCACCGTTGATCCGCACCTGGAGAAACACGTCTGCCAGTTCTGTTCCGGATCCGACGAGGTCGAGCACGTCCTGCGGATGCTTGAAGCGTGTCATGCCGACTTCCGGCAGCGGGTTTATGTGAACGAGTTTGCATCCGTGTCTCTTGGCGCGCTCAAGGGACGTGAGCATGCGCGGGTGGTTAGTGCCCGGGTTCTGACCAATCACGAAGATCGCCTGTGCCCATTCGAAGTCGTCGAGCGTGACGGTTCCCTTCCCCACGCCTACCGTTTCCATTAACGCCGAGCCGCTCGACTCGTGGCACATGTTTGAACAATCGGGCAGGTTGTTGGTGCCAAACTGGCGCACGAACAGTTGATAAAGAAAGGCGGCTTCGTTACTCGTGCGGCCCGACGTATAAAAGATCGCCTGATCGGGATAGTTAAGCGAATTGAGTTCACCGGCGATCAATTCGAAAGCATCGTCCCAGCTCACAGGTTCGTAGTGAGTCGCGTCGCGTCGCAGCAGCATCGGATGCGTGAGTCGCCCTTGTGCGTTCAGCCATTGATCCGATTGCTCAGCCAGCTCGGCGAGGCTCCACTTTTGAAAAAACTCCGGCGTGACGCGTTTATTCGTCGCTTCGTCCGCAACGTGCTTCGCGCCGTTCTCACAAAACTCAAAATGCGAACGCTGGCGATCCGGCTCCGGCCATGCGCATCCCGGACAATCAACTCCGCCCGCTTGATTAACTTGCAGCAGTGTCCGCACGCCGCGCACAAGCCCCATCTCACCTGAGATGCTCTTGACCGCCGCGACTATCGCGGGCACGCCACCAGCAGCCTTAGCTTTTTTGACTTGATCTGACATCCGATTCAACAGATTACACGGAAATCTCCGATTTCAAAATCGAGGTAATCTGTGTTAAAAGCCTGACGAGGAAAAAACAATATGACGCCTGCGCGCCCCCTTCGGTCGCTCCTTCTTTTCGTTCTCTGCCTGTCAACCTTCGGAACAATCGCCAGTGCCCAGATCAAGCCGGGCCGCGATCCAAATCAACCGATCGATCAGGAGTACACCAACAAGATTCGCGAGTATACAACCGCGCCTTACTTCAACTCGCCTCTGACGGACTACCTGCCCGCTTCGCCTGACGTGCCCACGCCCAAGGCCGTGCTCGGCGACGTCGCGGGCGCGCCCGGCAAGTTGCCGTATGCGGAAGACGTTTATAAGTACATGCGCATGCTCGCGCGCGCGCGGCCGGAGCGAGTGAAAGTCTATACGATCGGCACAACGGAAGAAGGCCGCGAGATGATCGCCGTTGCGATTGCTTCCGAGCAACTGATGTCGAAACTCGAGGAGAATCGCGCCCGGCTCACGAAACTCGCCGATCCACGCAGCATCAACATGGACGAGGCGGAAGCCGATCGCCTCGTGGCCGCGTCGTTTCCAGTCTATTACATTACGGGCACGATTCACTCGCCCGAAACCGGGTCGCCGACGGCGCTGATGGAATTGGCTTACCGGCTCGTGGTCGACAACAGCCCGTACGTGAAGTCGATTCGCGACAGTCTCGTAACGCTGATCACGCCCGTCGTCGAAGTAGATGGCCGCAATCGCATGGTCGACGTCTACAATTGGCATCTCGCTAATCCGAACCAGAACTGGCCGGGGTTGATCTACTGGGGCAAATACGTCGCACACGACAACAATCGTGACGCGATCGGACTGTCGTTGAAACTCACGCGCAACGTTCTCGACACTTATATCAAGTGGAAGCCGCAGGTGCTGCACGATCTGCACGAATCGGTGCCGTACCTTTACGACAACACGATTGGCGATGGTCCATACAACGCGTGGGTCGATCCGATCCTGACCGACGAATGGCAGATGATCGGCTGGCACAACGTTTCGGAGATGACGAAGTTTGGCATGCCGGGCGTTTTCGCGCACGGCAACTTCGACACGTGGTCGCCGGGCTATCTGATGTTCATCGCCGCGACTCACAACGGTATTAGTCGTTTGTATGAGACTTTCGGCAACGCCGGCGCCGACACAGTCGAGCGAACACTCTCGCCAGGCGAGTATCAACGCACGTGGTACCGTCAGAATCCGCCACTGCCGAAAGCGAAATGGTCACAGCGTAATAACAACAACTACCAGCAGACAGCATTACTGACGACGCTTCAACATTTCGGCGCGAACAGCAAGCTCTTTTTGAAGAACTTTTATATCAAGAGCAAACGCTCAATCGAGAAACCGAAGAACGAAGGTCCGGCGGCTTACGTCTTTCCGGCAGATGAAGTGAGGGGCGGCAATCAAGCCGAACTGCTGCGCACGTTGCAGACGCAAGGTGTTGAGATTAGCAGATCCACGGCGCCATTCACGGTTGCAGTCAAAAAGAAACCGGGCGCAGGCAACGGT
Organism: Pyrinomonadaceae bacterium; assembly: GCA_035275005.1. GTDB lineage: Bacteria > Acidobacteriota > Blastocatellia > Pyrinomonadales > Pyrinomonadaceae > PSRF01. The sequence goes on from DATENQ010000466.1 coordinate 6,470, forward strand.
CCTCAAAGACCAACTTCCTCTTCGTCGACGCCGGCGTCGAAAACCGAAGACCGCACATTCCCGGCGGGCAGTTACATCGTGCGTATGGACCAACCGTACAGCCGCATCGCCGATGCCCTGCTCGACTATCAATACTGGGCGCCAAACGATCCGCAAACTGACATCTATGACGACACTGCGTGGACCATGGGCGAACTCGCGAATGTCGAAGTGGTGCGCGTCGTCGATACGAAGGTGCTAATGGCGCCGATGGAACTGATCAAAGGCGACGTGCGCTCTTCCGGAGGTATCACGAGCAGTGGCTCCGTCTATTTGATCAATCACAACGCCGACAACGCCCTCGTGACGCTGCGTTATCGCTTGAAAGACGTCGAGATGGACGCCGCCGAAGAGCCTTTCGAAGCTGGCGGGCGCAAATTCAGTCGCGGTTCGTTCATCATTCGCAAAGGTGGCGGTGAAGAGTTGCGACGAGTTGCTAACGAGCTCGGCATCCAGGTTTATGCAGTGGCGGATGCGCCAGTGGTAAAGACCCATCCGGTGCGGGCCGCGCGCGTTGCGATCATGCACACGTGGCTGTCGACGCAGGATGAAGGATGGTATCGCGTCGGGCTCGACCAGTTGCAGGTGCCGTTTGCTTACATCAGTACGCAGGACGTCTCGCGCGACACGAATCTCAAGAACAAATACGATGTCATTTTGTTTGCTCCAGTCGGTCGTGGAAGCCAGGCGATCATCAACGGCATGCCGATGTACGGCAACCCGCTGCCATGGAAGAAGACTTCACTGACACCGAATCTCGGCAGCATCGATGAGACTGACGACATGCGGCCGGGTCTTGGTTGGAATGGGTTGCAAAACCTCCAGAAGTTTGTGAAAGACGGCGGACTGTTTATAACAGTCGACGACACATCGGACTTTGCAGTGAACTACGGATTTACCGCGGGCGTTTCCGTGAACCGCTCACAGCGTCTGCGTGCGGTTGGCGTGATACTGCGAACGAAGATGGTTGACCCGGCGAGTCCGCTTGCCTATGGCTACGGAGATTCGCTGGCGATGTATTGTTCGAATGGTCCGATCTTCAATATCAATAACGGTGTTGGTGGTCGACAGCGGCCCGCACAACGTGCCACCGGTCGTGGCACACCTGACGATCCTGACGTCCCACAGGGACGGCCGCCGGCAGAGATTCCCGAGCCACCGCCGCGCGTTGAGCCATGGGAAGCGCCGCCAGTCATGGACGAACAGCTTCGCAACGCGATTGGTTTGATACCACCGAATCTGCGCCCGCGTGTCGTGCTGCGCTACGCCGACAGCCGCGATCTGTTCGTTTCGGGATTGTTGGACGGCGGCGATGAGATCGCGCAGCGGGCAGCAATTATCGACGTGCCTTCAGGCAATGGCCACGTGCTGCTCTTCTCGACAAACCCCTTCTGGCGCGGCCAAACCAAGGGCAGCTATTTCCTCGTCTTCAACGCAATCATGAACTGGGACAACCTAAACGCCGGCCGCAAGCTCGCCGCGAAGTAGCAAGTAATTAGCCGCAGATTAACGCGGATTAATCCGGATCAGATCCGCGTTAATCTGCGTTCCTCTGCGGCTAAAATCTGCTACCGATCC
>DATENQ010000467.1:0-10518 GCA_035275005.1 Pyrinomonadaceae bacterium
CGCGAGTTGGGTTTCGTTTCATCATGGCGGCGGCGTCGGGATTGGTTATTCTCTGCACGCAGGGCAGGTGTCGGTTGCGGATGGCACGGACGAGGCCGCAAAACGGCTCAATCGCGTGTTGACGAACGATCCGGGACTCGGCGTGGCTCGGCACGTAGATGCGGGTTACGAGGAAGCGGAGCGCACTGCGCGCGAGAAGGAAATCAGTATTCCTTTGCTGGGAGCTTGATTGCTTAACTTTGCTATAGACATCGCCCGCGAGGCCGGGCATCTGCTGGTGCAACGTCTCGGCGTCGCGAAGATCACCAACAAGGGCGACATCAATCTCGTTACCGAAGCCGACATCGCCGCGGAAAACCTGATCATCGACCGGATTCGTTCTTACTATCCGCAGCATGGAATTCTCGCCGAGGAATCCGGCGAAGCGACCGTCGTGGGTGGCAAGCGCAGCGAGTGGAAGTGGATCATCGATCCACTCGACGGGACCACGAATTACGCGCACGGTTATCCGTGCTTTTGTGTTTCGATTGCACTGGAGCACAACGGTGTGCTCGAGGTTGGCGTGGTTTACGATCCGATGCGCGACGAGATGTTTGCGGCGGAACGCGGGCAGGGCGCGACACTGAACGATCGGAAGATCCGCGTGTCGGAGATTGATGAGTTGAGTCGAGCGATGTTGTGTACGGGTTTTCCGTACAACGTTCGCGAGCGGCCTGACTTCGCGCGTGACTTCACGAATTTCACGATGAACGCGCAGGCAGTCAGACGCGACGGTTCGGCGGCGCTCGATCTGGCTTATGTGGCTTGTGGGCGCTTCGATGGATTTTGGGAAGACGGCTTGAGTCCCTGGGACATCGCGGGAGGCGCGCTATTGATCTCCGAAGCAGGCGGCAGAGTCACGAACTTCAAAAACGAACCCCTGGACATCTACAACGAACAATTCCTCGCCACCAACGGCCTCCTCCACGAGCCAATGATGCGGTTATTGACGAAATAACTGTAGGGGCGGCACTCCGTGGCCGCCCGTCGTTGAAATCGTAACCACGGGCGGCCACGGAGTGCCGCCCCTACAAAACGTTCCCTCAGAGTGCGGAGGCGATCACTTTCGCTAGTCGCTCGCTCTCGCGGCGTGCGCAGGCGCGGGTTTCTTCGTCGGGGCATTGCTCGGCGTGGTGGAGCGGGTGGTAGGTCACGATTACTTTCCCCGGTCGCGGAAAACGCCAGCCTCGCGGCCAGATGCGATTTCCACCCTTGATCGTCACGGGCAGTATCGGCACCTGCGCTTCCAGCGCCAATCGCACCGCACCGGCCTTGAATCGCTCCAGCGAACCTCCCTCCGTGCTGCGCCCACCTTCCGGAAAGATCACGACCGCCCCACCATCGCGCAGCCACTGCAACGAGCGACGAATCGGACCCGGATCGCTGCCTTCAAGCGCCAACGGCCACGCACCAAACCACACCAAACATCTCCCGACAACAGGCCAACGAAAAGCATCGCTCCACGCAAGATAGCGTGTTGGTCGTTTGATCGGAACGGAAATCCAAAACGGATCCATGTACGTCTGATGGTTGGCGGCGATGATCAGCCCGCCATCTGAAGGCACGTTCTCCAGTCCGACAAATTCAATCTTAAAGAACACGCGACTGAAGAAACCAACGACGGGCCTGAGGATCTCGAGCTGCCATTGCGGCAACGTCGAGCCACGAGCCGCAGGTCGCCGTTCATCTTTCTTGTCCGGAAATGTTCCGTTGCCACTACTCACGCGCGTTTATCTTACAACGGCCATTCCCTATCTATGAACTCGACATGAATTCTGGGAATACCGTTGGCGCCGGTACTGCGGGAGCGAATAGCGGCATGCGCCGTAACGCCATATTGCTCGCTGATCACACGAATAAAACGACCTTGCGGTATTTGCAGCGTCGTGAAAAGTGTTGCTCCTTTGGTGCTGATATCTTCAGTCACCGTCTGTTCAGTTTCAATTACCTTACCATCGACGTCGATCAATTCCAGCCGCATATCGACTGCGATGTTGTGCCGCGTATGCATACGCTGAGTTCCGGTGACAAGTGGCGTCACTATATCTTCGGCTTTATCGAGCGCCTCAAACACGTTGTTATTAATGTCGTAACGCTTCCACGGCTCCTGTTCATAACTTGCCGGCGGGCGTTTCCCGATGAAGGCCACGCCGACGTTGAATACAGTGCAGCCATCGATAATCGAAGCCTTCATATAGCGAACGATGGCCCAGATCCGGTACTGATCTTCAAGATGATCGAACACGCGCAACTGCCGCGGCATCGGGATCGTCATGAATAGCAAGCGACCTCTTTCGGTCGGATGCTTGAGCGGGAAACCAGCGCCGAAAGGCGTCACATTGACCAGCCGCGTTACCTCGGTCCACTGAAACGCCGGCGTTTCACGACCCTGAACGCGCACCGGCAAATGCAGCGCGAGCCGCTCGCGAATTCGTTTCCAATTTCGCTGTTCACTCATGGGAGCCGACGACCGTGTGGAGCGTTTGAAAAGCGTCGGGAGTGGTTACACGAAGCTATTGATTTTATTAGAGTTTTCGCCTATTTCGGGTTTGCAAAATGACCCTGAAAAAGGCTAAAATACAGACCGTTTTGATAGAGATGTTTCACCCGTTTTTCTTCCCCAAAAAGCGCCAAACTCAAGCTCGGTATCTCTTCAAATAGGGACCAGTCTGCGTGGCGGATTGTACTTGGAAAGGCTTTTAGATGGAAACAACTTCTGAACGCAATCATATAAACATCGAAGACGAGATGCGGCGGTCGTATCTGGACTACGCGATGTCAGTCATCATTGGCCGCGCGTTGCCGGATGTTCGCGATGGACTGAAACCGGTCCACCGGCGCGTGTTGTGGGCCATGCATGAACTGGGCAACACCTACAACAAGCCTTACAAGAAAAGCGCGCGCATCGTCGGTGACGTGATTGGTAAGTATCACCCGCACGGCGACATGCCGGTGTACGACACGATCGTGCGTTTGGCCCAGGATTTTTCGATGCGTTATCCGTTGATCGACGGACAGGGCAACTTCGGTTCGGTCGACGGCGATGCAGCGGCTGCGATGCGGTATACCGAGATACGCATGGCGCGTCTGGCGAATGAAGTTCTAGCTGACATCGAGAAAGAAACAGTTGTATTTCAACCAAACTACGATGAGTCGCTGAGTGAGCCGACAGTTTTACCGGCGCGCGTTCCGAACCTGCTGATCAACGGTTCCGACGGAATCGCGGTCGGCATGGCCACAAAAATTCCGCCACACAATCTGACTGAGATCATCAATGCGACGTTGGCGTTGTTGAAAGATCCCGAAGTCACTGTCCAGGATCTGACGAAGATCGTAACTGGTCCGGACTTTCCCACCGGCGGCTTCATTTACGGTCGTGAAGAGATCAAAAAGTCGTATGAAGAGGGCCGTGGCGTTTTGCAGTTGCGCGCGCGCGCCGGCATCGATCGCATCGGACGCGGCGCACAGGAACGCGACGCGATCGTGATCACGGAAATTCCGTTTCAGGTAAACAAAGCGCGTTTGCTCGAACGTATCGCCGAGCTGATCAACGAGAAGAAGATTGACGGCATTTCCGATCTGCGCGACGAGTCAGACCGCACCGGCATGCGCATCGTCGTCGAGTTGAAGCGCGATGCAGTACCGCAAGTCGTGCTCAATAAGCTCTACAAGCTGACGCCGATGCAGTCGTCTTTTGGCGTTATCAATCTCGCGATCGTCAACGGGCAACCGCGCGTCCTGAACCTCAAGCAGATGCTCGAGTGTTTCATCGAGTTTCGGCGCGAAGTCGTGCGCAAGCGGACTGAGTACGAGCTTCGCAAAGCTCGCGCCCGCGCCCACATTCTCGAAGGACTCACGAAGGCGATCGATGCGCTTGACGCCATCATAACCCTGATCCGCAACTCACGCTCGGTCGACGAAGCGCGGCAGTGGCTGATGGGCCATTTGCAGACTACGAGCGAAGTAAAGACCTGGAAGGGCGTTCCATCGGACGTTCAGCTCAAGACGTATCTCACGCGGCTTCAGAAGACGATGGATACGCTCGCGTTTTCAGAGATCCAGGCCCAGGCGATTCTCGACTTGCAACTGCGCAGAATTTCGGCGCTCGAACGCCAGAAGATCACGGACGAGTATGAACAGATCATCAAGCTCATCGCGGAGCTAGAAGAGATTCTCGGGAATGAAAGATCTTTGCGTCGCGTGATCGCGAAAGAGTTGGAAGAAGTCAAGAAAGATTTCGGCGACGAGCGACGCACGGAAATCGTAGACGAAGGTGTCGAGCTCTCAATCGAAGACTTGATCGCCGACGAAGACGTGGCGATCACAGTCACGAATAGTGGATACATCAAGCGAACGCCGATCACGACTTATTCGCGACAGGGACGTGGTGGCAAAGGGCGCTTCGGCGCTGCCGCAAAGAACGGCGACTTCGTCGAGCATCTTTTCATCGCTTCGACTCATGCCTACCTGATGATCTTCACGGACGACGGCATGGTCTACAAGATAAAAGTTCACGAAGTGCCGGATGCCGCGGCCTCGGCCCGTGGCAAGGCAGTCGTGAACCTCATCAACATACCAAGCGATCGAAAGCTCGCAGGCGTAGTGCCGGTACGCGAGTTTGCCGAGGGGCGTTACGTGGTGATGGTCACGCGTAAAGGCGTGATCAAGAAGACGTCGCTCGCTGACTTCCAGAACATTCGCACCAACGGCATCATCGCGATCAATGTCGACGAGGGCGATTGTTTGCTCGATGTTATTCTTACCGATGGCACTAAACGTATCTTCATCGCAACGCATAACGGCCTAGCCATTCGCTTTGACGAGAAGAATGCGAGGCCCATGGGACGCGCGACGCGTGGCACGCGCGGGATTGAGTTGCGTCAGGACGATTTCGTCGTCTCGGTTTGCGCGGTCTCAGCGGAAGACAAAGAAAGGATGCTTTCCGTTTCCGAGCTGGGTTACGGCAAGCAAACTCCAATCACGACTTATCGCTTGCAATCGCGTGGTGGCAAGGGAGTCATCAACATGAAGACGACGGATAAGACCGGCAAGGTCGTTGCGGTGTTTCCGGTTGAAGACGAGTCGGAGATCATGATCATCACGCAACAAGGAAAACTGATCCGCCTCGAAGCCGGCGATATCCGCAAGACGGGCCGCAGCGCCCAGGGCGTGCGCCTGATCAAGACCGATCAAGGCGACAAAGTCACCAGCGCTTCACTCGTCGAAGCCGCAGCGGAGGAAGAGGCCGAAGTCACCGAATAATTCAGCCGCTGATTAACGCAGACGAACGCGGATCAGAAAATCTGCGTTTATCTGCGTAAACCTGCGGCTCCAACCCATTCTTCTTCACCACTCTCGAAGACTTCTTTCTTCCAGATGGGTACAGTGCGTTTGAGTTCTTTGATGGCCCATTCGCAGGCTTGAAAAGCGGCTTGGCGGTGTGGGGCGCTGGCGGAGATCACGACGCTCGTTTCACCAATCTCTAATCGCCCGGTGCGGTGTACGATCCCGAGGTGAGCGATATCAAATTTCTGGTGAGCCTCGACGCCGAGCCGTTTCATCTCCGTCAACGCCATCCCGTCGTAAGCTTCGTAAACCAGGTATAGCGTTCGTTTTCCTTTGGTCCACTCGCGGGCGTAGCCGTCGAGTGTGACGGTCGCGCCACACTCAGGCAGCACCACTCGTCGCGCCACCTGGCCCACATCGATCGGCTCAGTCGTCAACTCAAAAAAATCGTGCGACCCGCCGCTCACCGGCGGAAAGACCGCCAGCTCGTCATTCTCTTTAAGCAGCGTATCCCGCGTGGCGTACTCCTGGTTCACTGCAAACAACAACGATCGTCCAAAGCGTTCGAGCTGAGAAAACCTCGCGACCAGACTCTGAAAAGCGCTGCCAACCGTCGCCGGCGCTTCAAGCGAGAGATCGAGTGGATTCGCATCAACCACGTCTCGCGCCGCGCCGAAAAACAGCACCCGAATACTCACCTTATTCGTCATTCACTTCGATCTTTCTGCCGCCATGCCCGTTACTCTTTGCCAGCTCGTGTATTCGCGCGCGTTCTTCGTAACCCGTGACCGCGATACTCAGCATCGCCCGCAGCCTCTCCAAACGTTCAGAAGTCGAGCGCAGCTCGAGCAGTTCCTGTTTTACGTCCGCGTCGATCTCCATCGCTGCCGCAACCAGAAACGACAAACGCTGCGGCTCGGTGTTCGAGATGTCAGGCAGGATCGCGCGCTCGTCGTTGATGGTGCGCACGGCTTGGGCGATACGCGTGAAAGTCTCCGCGACTTCCCTCGAAGGCGCGGCGAGCAGCTCTTCATCCTCGTCGTCGTCTTCAAAATAACTGACCTGCGCCACGAGATACGGATCGCCACGCTCGACGTACGATTCGATGCGATATCGAATCACACCGAGCGTCAGTATGTTTGAACGCCCGTCGGCGAACGTTTGTGTCTCGGTGACTTCGGCCACACAGCCCACGTGGCCCGCGGGTGGAACTTCATTCTCGCTATTCGTCGGATCGAAATAAGAGAGACCAAATAGATTGTTTGAGAGCCGGATATCGAGCAGCATTTGCCGGTAGCGCGGCTCAAAAATGTGCAGCGGCAACGGCACGCCGGGAAACAGGACCACCGGCAGGGGAAAGAGTGGCAGCTCCTTGAGCCCACGCACTTTGTCGGATGCTTCGCTCATTGCGACTTGGTTCGGGAGGGATTATGGCAGAGCGGCGAGCAGAAGTCAGTTTGAGAAGCAAAATATGACCCCCGCGTTCGTGTTGGGCAACGTCAGCGGGGGCCCTCGAACACACCGTCCGATGAAGAGGGTTTCATCTCCGGTGTTTTACGGACGTCAAAGGGAGTGACGTCCGGATCTCTCAAAGTCAAAGAATGTGAGCTAACAACTCCAGCCTATGCACAGGGGTCAACTTGCAAATACTTGCGAGCATGTCAGCGAGCTCGAAGGGTTTAGCAAAGAATCCGTCAGCGCCGGCGGCGAAACATTGCTTGCGCACTTCGGGTTCAGTGTTGGAGCTCATGATCAAGACTCGCGAATTCGACAAATGACCTTTGATGTACTCCAGTAATCGCAAACCACTCGAAGGGGAATCTTTGTCCGGCGGCATTTGTAAATCGAGTATGCAAATATCAGGTTTATAAAAGGTCGCGCGCCGGATCGCCGTCTGCATGTCGTTTGCAGTCACGACGTCGTACTCGTCACACAACGTCCAGTAGAGCTGTTGCGTGATGGTCGAGTCGTCGTCAACTATCAAAATCCTGGGCTTCATTACGGGAGCGTTCCTACCTTCCGGTCTTAGCCTTGAGCAAGGCCCGTACCGTGGAGGCAATCGAAGTACGCACGCTGGAAACAAAGCAGATTCGGTATTTGCAAAGTCTTTTACATGTGAACGGATGTGAACACTCGGTCGTGAGGCGTCTACAAAAGTAGACGGGTAGATTTGGCGCCTCTGAACAGAACAAGTCAGGAAGAGGGGCTTGCCCCCGCCCTGTAAACCTCGATCGGCGGGGGCAAGCCCCTCTTCCTGACTTGTTCTATGCTAAGGCGTCCGAGATCTATTCTGGTGGTTTGATTGGCTTGGGTGGAGGGGGTGGATCGTCGTCGTCTTCCCCGACTTCGTCGACGACCTTCAGCTCGGCGCCAAACTTCTGATAATTCCGGAAACGCACGTCGTTGCGACTCTGAAGCACAAACTTCGGATTGACGGTGGTCAACAGGATCTCCGAATGCGTGGGCAGCAGATATTTTCGCTCACTGATCATCACCCAGTCGTAATCGATCAAACTGCTGGCGGCGGTGATCGGAAAATCCGGAGGAATCTCCGTCGCGATCTGTTCGAACCGCAGCACGCGATCGAGCTCGCGATCGATCCACATGCGGCCGCGCGAACCGACAACCGCGCGCGCGCCCGTGTCTGACAGCGAGAGCGTCAGTTGCGAAAGCTCTTTCTTAATCGTGTATTCGTAAACGAGGGTCCTTCTCGTTTGAATTGTGTCAGTATCGACGACGCGAAACTCCGTCTTCGTTTCCGGCTTGAAGACGTCGGCGAGCGCGGAGATGTATTCGACGCCGCTCGACGATGCGCCTTTCGGCGCGTACTTGCTGTAATCACGACTCGCTTGCACGTCCGGACCCGCCGGCATGCCGTTGACGGTCAGGATCTTGTACTCCTCGCCGACATTTGCGCGATAACCAACTGCGATCGTGAGATTGTCCTGCGGGATCCAATTGGCCGTCTGACCGTAGGCGACCTGGCGTTTGATGATCTGCTTCACAAGGAAGTCGGGCATTGCATTCGCGGCAGCGAGAGTGACGTTGCGCGTGCGTTCGAGCAGTTCCCGCGCTTCGGTTTCCGAGGGCAGCGCCGAAGCGGTTGGGTTTACGCGTCGCCGCTCGGCTTCTTCGATCGTACGTCGCAGGATCGCGTCGTTCCCGCTCTTGGTCGCGATCAACGAGCGCATTCCGTCCGTGAGCTGGAAACCGATGCCACGCTTCCGGATCTGCTCGACGAGCTCGTCGCGCATGTCCGGATTGCGCTGAAGTTGATAAAGAAGACTTACGATTTCCTGGCTGGTGAGCGGCTTGGGGGTTTGTGCCGATAGCGGCACACACGAACACAGAAGAATAACTGCTAAAAGAAGTTTATTAATGCGGGACATTGCCTTCCGATGGACTTTTGTTAAATGTGGTTGCCCGTTAGCACAACTGCTGGATGGATTGTCTCAGAACCACCGCGCAACGCTCAAGTTCATCGATGGGCACGAACTCGCCGGTGCGATGCGCTTCACGAATGTCACCGGGACCGATCACGACCGATTCGCTGCCGAGCTTCATCATTTGCGCTGCTTCAGTGCCGAATGCCACGGTGCCTGACTCGAGACCCGATGCCTGTTCAAGGAGCCTGATCAACGGCGAGTCGGGCGCAGTTTCGAAGCCTGTGTCCTGACGGTTCGCGTCGACTTCGCACTGAAAATCCGGATCGGCTTGCGTCTCTTCGTCGATCGCGGCCTTGAAGAGATCGAGCATGTGCTCGGAAGGTTGTGTCGGGGTGGGTCGCCATTCGAGTGTGAAGCGGCACTCACCGGCCAGCACGTTCTTTGCGGAGCCGCCATGAATCAAACCGATGTTCAGCGTCGTGTAAGGCGGATCGAATGCGTTGTGCTGGTCCTGTTTGAGTTGTGTGGCGATTGATTCCAGGCGATTGATGAGTCGCGCGGCGCGAAACACTGCCGACGCGCCGAGTGCCGGGTACGCGCTATGAGCTTCACGTCCTTTCACGATCACTTCCGCCAGCGAATAACCCTTGCCGGCGCGGATTGGCTTCAGCGACGTTGGCTCGCCCACGATGCTGTAACGCACGCGCAACGGCTTCGTCTCTGCCAACCGTTTAGCACCACGCAAACCGATCTCTTCATCGGCGGTATAAATCAGCGCGAGCGGCTTGTTTGGTTTGACATTTTCAAGCGCAGTTAGCGTAGCGGCGATGAAACCCTTCGTGTCGCACGAGCCACGACCGTAGAGTTTGCCGTCGCGTTCGGTGAGATTTGTCGCTTCGGTCCAGTTCGGATCGTAAGGAACAGTGTCCGTATGGCCCACTAGCGCTAGCTCAACTTCTTCGACATCGTCCGTCAACGCAATTAAATTGACCTTCTCAACTCCGTGATCGTCGAGGTACGGAAACCTCTTCGTGATCAGATTCAGGGCCTGGCACCGCCGCTCAAGATACCCAATGATCTCCACATTCGATCTCGACGAAACCGAATCAATCCGCACCAGATCAGCGAGTATCTCTTTAATCATCCGTGTAATCTGTGGCTCCTGTTTTCAATAATCTGCTTCCCACCAACGATCACATCGCGCACCGCTGTCCGCGAAAGCGAAAAGACGATGTTGGTCAACAAAGAATCAGGCGTTGCTCCAGCGATCGATAGATCATCAAGAGCGACTGTAAAGAAATCTGCCGGGGAACCAGCTTCAATCTTTCCGCCTCCGTGCAAGCCAATACTAACGGCTCCATTGATAGTCGCACAGTCAAACAACTTCCGCGCTAAGTCAGGAGCGAGCACGTTTCGCTGCATCTTCTGAAGCCGCAGGTGATATTCGAGCTCGCGCGCATCTTCCAGCAGATCGATCTGAATCTGGCTGTCGCTGCCGAGAGATATGCGCACGCCCGCATCGAAGTAAGCATCGACCGGGACGACGCCGTCGCCGAGGTTTCGCTCGGTTGTCGGGCATGCGCAGACGAAAGCCCCGGCGCGCGCCAGCGACGCAATAGCTTTTGGCGTCACGTGAATTGCGTGCACCGCAGTGAAACGTTTGCTAAGTAGCCCCTCAGTTTCAAGCAATGCTACCGGGGAGCGACCGTACTCCTCGATGCAAGCGCTGACTTCAGCGGGCTGTTCCGCGACGTGCATGTGAACCGGAAGCTCACGCTCGTTTGCGAAGGCGACGATCGTTTTCAAG
>DATENQ010000468.1:0-2597 GCA_035275005.1 Pyrinomonadaceae bacterium
CGAGCGCCAGGCGCGTTCGAACGTGCAGGTGATCGACTATCTCGGCGAGTACCTGCGTGCGTCGGGCGGCAAGCGCGTGCGGCCGGCGCTTACGATTCTCTCGAACTATGCAGTCGGCGGCGATGGTTCGCGTTACAACTCGATCCGCATGGCGACGGTGATGGAGTTTCTGCACACCGCCACACTCGTTCATGACGACATCATCGACAAAGCCGACATGCGGCGTAAGCGCCCCACCGTCAACGCGCTTTACGGAAACGAGACGGCAGTGTTGATGGGCGACTGGTTATACATGTCTGCGTTCGAGACCAGTCTCGCGGAGAGATCTCTGCCGATACTCGACATTCTGACCAGCGTCACGCGCAAGATGACCGAAGGGGAGTTGTTGCAGTTGACGCTGCTCAGTGATGCGGCAGTGTCGGAAGCGCAGTACTTCGACGTGCTCAAACGGAAGACCGCCTATCTCTTCAGCGCCAGTTGCGAGATCGGAGCGATACTCGGTGGCACGAGTGAGGCACAACAAACGGCCCTCCGAGATTACGGACTTAACCTCGGCACGGCGTTTCAGTTGATCGACGACTTGCTTGATTTCACGTCGAATGAAGAAGCGTTAGGCAAAGCGGCGGGCGCGGATCTGTTGGGTGGTAAGGTCACGTTGCCGCTGATCTACTTGCGCGATGCGGAGCCGAGCGCACTGGAGATGATCCAAACGGTGCTGCGCGAAGAAAGTTACGGCACGGTGCAGCCGGAGGAACTGCTTGAAGCAATCGCGCGCACCGGCGCTCTCGAGAAGGCTCGCGCCCGCGCCGACGAATACGCTGCCGATGCCCGCGCCGCCCTCGATAATCTGCCCGACTCCGAATACTGCGATTCGTTACGCGCCCTCCCGACTTACATCCTGGACCGCGATCGTTAATTAGCCGCAGATAACACGGATTAAAAATCGGATCTGTCAATCCGTGTTAATCTGTGGCAAAATCTGCCCCGGAATGAGTGAGAACCTGCTCTCACGTCTGGAACAAAGCCTACGCCAATCGCGCGCGGCGCGCATGCACCTGGCCGCGCGTCTGCGTGAACTCGAAGCCGAGGCCGACAGCGTTCGCGCCGAACTCGCGGAGATGGACACGCTCGCAAGCCAGACCGAAGCTGCGATTTACCGGCTGCTTTCGTCGGTTCTGGCATCCAGCAATGTATCCCTTGGTTTGCCGTCCGACGCTGAGTTAGAGGCGGCAATGCGGCAGTCACCGGCCCCGGTTGAACGTCGTCAGCAGATCCCGACTGTTCGCAACAACGTCGAAATACTCAGCGACCGCTTCATGGATCGGACCATCCCGCAGGCCGTAACGCTGTTGCTGCGTGAAGAAGGTGGACCACTTCACGTCAACGAACTTTACAATCGTCTGCTCGAAGGTGGTTTCAAGTTTACTGGTCAAAACCCGACCATCAGCGTCGCCGTATCCCTCAACCGCAATTCCCGATTTCGCAAAGTCGCTCCCGGCACGTTTGACCTCGTCATGCGCGACGCCTCCAAGGCTTCGTGACCCTTAACAAATAATGCGTGCGATCGTTCTTTCTGCCGGCTACGGCACACGCCTTTGGCCACTCACCGAAGACCGTACCAAACCCGCGATACCGATTTTAGGGAAACCGCTCGTCGGTTATGTTGCCGAGTATCTCGCCGCTTACGGAATCGATGAGATCATCGTGAACCTGCATCACCGGCCTGAGTCTGTGCGACGTGCGTTGGGTGATGGCAGTCGTTTTGGCGTCAAGCTGCATTACGTTGAAGAACCTGTGATCCTCGGTACGAGCGGCGCGCTCGACAACACGCGCGAGTTTTTCGAGCGTGAGACGTTCGTCGTCGTCAACGGAAAGATCATCACCGACATCGATTTGAACGCCGCCATCGAGACGCATCGAAAGATGAACGCGATTGCGACGCTCGTTTTACTCCCCAATGTTCGTCGCGAGCGGTTCAGTGTAGTTGAAACTGAGGACGGTCGAATCAAAGGCTTCGGTCGCATGCCTGCCGTAACTGATGAAGGACCTGCGCCGTTAATATTCACCGGCATTCACATCATGGAACCGAGAATCCTGGAATACGTTCCGCGCGGCGTTTTTTCAGACTCGGTGACCGACGTTTATCCGAAAGCCATGGCGAATGGCGAGATTGTCGCTGCGCATGTTGCTTCGGCAAAGTGGCGTGAGCTTTCGACCTTGAAGCGATATCTCGACATCAGCGTTGAGTTGCTGCAAGAGGAAGGGAAGTCTCTGGTCGCCGGAGCGAATGCTTCGATCTCGACGACAGCAACAGTGACAGACTCCGTACTTTGGGATGACGTCGAAGTCGGCGCCGGCGCGCGCATCAATCGTGCAGTGCTAGCCGACAAAGTGAAGATCGGGGCAAATGAGGTCATTGAGAACGCTGTCGTCGTCCCACGCCGCTTAGTTGAGGACAAAAAGCCGCCGGAAAAAGCCTTGCCGGGCCATTTTCAGGGTGAAAACTTTATCGTTCCCTTGTGATACAATCGCGAACGCTTCTCGGCATAAACAATTTCGCCAAATTCGCTAATGAGTGCTCCAAAACCGGTGATTTC
>DATENQ010000469.1:0-15303 GCA_035275005.1 Pyrinomonadaceae bacterium
ACTGCCGCGGTTGCCTACGCCACCGCGATCTCCAACACCGCCGCGATCTCCAACACCACCACGATTGCCTCGGTCACCAACGCCGCCTCGGTCGCCGACGCCGCCTCGGTCGCCGACGCCGCCTCGGTCACCAACGCCACCGCGATTGCCGCGATCGCCAACACCGCCCCGGTCACCAATACCACCACGATCACCGGCGCGGTCGTTGCTCCTGAGATTGCCGCCTTGGCGTCCAATGTCTCTTTGCGCCGCTCGCTGTCGGTTCTGCAAAGAATCACCTCGCGCCGTGCCGCCAAACCGGTTCGCCGTACCTCGATCACCGTATGGAGCGCCACCACGATGTGACGGATTGTGTTGCCACTTATTACCGCCGCCTCTATTGCCGCTGATGTTATTGACCCGATTGCCACCGCTGATATTCGTATTGCGGTTGAAGTTGTTATTCATGTTGACGTCGATATCACCGCCACCCCAGCCACAACCCCAACCCCAGCCGCCGCCCCAGGCAGCGCCCATGGCCATACCGACGCCGAACGAGATCGCACTGGCTGCGATCACCGCTCCCGTCGAAGGCGGATAGTAGATAGGCGGATACGGATAGACCGGCGCCCCATAAACAACAGTCGGGTTGTAAGAAGGCACGTACACCACTTCCGGATTTGCCTGTTGGATCACGATCACTTCTTTGCTTTCAACCGTTTGCGTCTCCACCTTCTGTTGTTGGTTTGACGCCAGGGCTCCGGAATCCTGCGCCTTGTTGCGCATGCGCTGAATCGCTTCCATCACGTCTTTCTGTTGCGCGAGGAATGCGTTCCCCAGATCCGTGGTCCATTGAATGTCGTCAGACAAACGCTTCACCACATCCGGCAATGGCGCCATCGCCTGAATACTCGGATCCCACGATTGCTTCTTGACTGCCTCAGCCAGTTTCTTCTGGTCCTTCGCAAGGGATGGGTTTCTTTCCAACCACTGCTGTAGCTGAATGATCTCCAGCGGGTAAGTTGAAGCCACGAGGGTCTGGCTGAGCAGGTTGTCCGGATACAACGCGATTGGCGCTACGAGCGAATCGAGTTGCTCCGCGGGAATTTTCACTGCCTGGTCGTCGACTGATCGATGCGCGTCTCGTGCCAAAACCTGTGGGTTTGCCGGCAAGAGGATGGCTGCGCAGCTCAGGAAGACAAGGCAGCGAATCAATAATTGTGCATATCCTGTTTGCATGCTTTTTGCGTTCATATCAAAACCTCCGCCGTGATTCTTCTTTGTGCATTCTCTGTGTCACCGTGGTGAGAAGCTCTGTGGAGAGCGGTTTCAGGGTTAACATTCCACAGATGCACGGAGACACAGAGAATGCACAAAGACCAAATTCACTTAACGTGCGCCGCCTCCCAACTGCGCACTCTTCGTCTTGCTTCGTCAAAAATTCTTTCGTAGTTCTTCTTACGGACTTTTTCACTTGCTTCGGGAGTCAACAGTTTCCAGAAAGGTTCATACTGGTTGTAGACCTTGAGATACTTATCCTGATCGGCGGGAGCGACCTCGTCCGTGCCGAAGAGAAAACGATCGGGATTACGATTCACTACCGACGCCGCATTCTTCGTCGACTCCGGTGTCGCCACGATATACTTCGCCACTTCATCCCAGGAGATATCGAAGTTGACGTTGTTCAGTTTTGGATCGTTGATGATCTCTTCGACGATGGCGGCCTGCTCTTTGACGGGACGGATGATCCGCCCGACGCCGATATGGGCCCAGATAAACGTCGTGTTCGGATGACGCCGGAACAGCGCCTTCATTTGGGCGGCATAAGCAGGTTCGGCGCCGGGCTTGGCAAAAGGAACGTCAACGTCGTTGTGAATCAGAACTACCAAACCGACTTCAGTCGCAAAATCGATCAGACGATCGAGCGCCTGGTCCTGAAGACTCGCCACCTCGCCTGCGATCTTTGCGGAAACAAATTCCTTATGAATGCTGAATTCACCGATGCCGGTAAAAACCCCGGGAAAGGCCTTGAGCACCCGGCGAATGTGATCCGCCGCGTACATGTCAGTCGGGTTGAAACCGGTGATCATCGGATCGAAGCGGGCCTGGTCTTCTTTTGAAAGAGACTGGTAGGCGGTTGCGATCCAGGCGTCGGTGAAGGAGTAGTAATAGAGCGGCGCGTCGGAGTTCAGGTAGTAAGTTGGGCCGCGGTTTTCATCGATGCGATACGACCATTGCTGTTGTAGTGGGATACCGAAAAGCGCGACACGTCCGGCCTTGTTTCCCATCACTTTCAGGAAGTCGTGGATGTCGATGCCTTCCTGGATGTAGTTAGTCAGGTGGAAATGCGAATCATTGAAGAGATAGTCGTCCGAGTCCTTCTGCGCGCGGGCCGCGAAAGAAACGAGTAAGACGATACTGAGTACGAAGACAGGTTTCACGCAAAGGCGCAAAGAGGCAAAGAAAACCGCTAAGAAGATTTTTTGCGTTCTTCTTTGCTCCTTTGCGTCTTTGCGTGAAAAACTCTTCATAGTTCCTCAGAACGCGAGCTCGAGTGTTGAGTGAAAAACACTTCCTTTGCCACCGAGAGCAAAGGGTACGGACGAGTAACCGACCGGCGACTTGTAGAGGTATAGCCACTCGTTGTTCCACCGCACGACCTTGTTATTCCACGGAAACCAGTTAAACCCTGAACGAATGTCCCACGGCTTGCCGAACTGGCCATTTATTCTGGACGAGCCCACATAGAACTGGAGTGTCTTAGGTATCACCATCGCCGAAGCTTGCAACTGGAAACCGTGATCGAAGAGAGGCTTAAGTCCGACTATGTTGTCGCCCTTGAAGTTATTCAACCAGCGCCAGTAGTACTCACCTTCCAACGCAAAGCCGCGATACTTGATGCCACCATCGACGTCCATCATTCGGTAAGTGGCATCGGTGATAGTGACTCCCGGTCCAAACAGGTCCGGTGTAAAGATGACGGTTCCGTCGGAAAGCCGCAGCTGAGTGTTTTCGAAGTTGTCGCTGTTCGGCTGGCTTTCCTTGTTTTCGTCGCTGCGAGTGAAGTGGATTCCAAAACGAGCGGCAGGTCGCTGGTGATCTTCAAAGTCGCCATAGCCCTGACCGTATTCGCCCGTGGGCGCCCAAACTACAGCAGTGGAAAGCGTGTTGAATTTACTGTCGAGACGCGATGCGCTGACACCCAGGGTGCTCATGTTGTTGCCGAGCATCACCTGATACCTGATTTTCTTTGTGATATTGCCTTTGAGCCACACGCCGGAGGTGTAAGAAGGACGAAAGAACTCATCGGCGATGTGACGACTATCTACCGATAGCCAGAACGGGAAGTTGCCTTCGGTACTGCGTACGCCGGGAAGAGATGTGATACCACCTGCAAATGTGAAGTGGTCGTTGAACGTGTAACCAACATTACCGGCGACTACGACCTGCGCACCCTGACCCTGCGTTGCATTTGAGGTCCATGTGTAGAGGAAGTAACGCAGCTTCGGATTCAACACCCAGCCCAAAAACTTTATCTGCACTTTTTGCAGTTGAAAGTCCTGGCGCTCCTGAACGCTTTTAACGTTGCCAAAGGAATCAGTGTAATTTGACGCGAGTCCGAGTTGATTTAGATAGCGCGCATACGTGTATATGCTGACGCTCATATCTCCGTATTCGGTATTCGCGAGTTTGTAACCCAGGTTCGGAGTGTAGCGACCGTAAGAAGCCGTGCTGGGCGCTTCAGACACAGGCCTTTCCTTTACCACCGGTTCCATCCAGACGTGAGGATCGTCGGACGTAGACGGGTCGTGCTTTGTTTCTGAATTGGGTGCTGCCGAATCAGCTGTTTGTGCAGGAGCAGCTTGCGAACCAGTTGCTTGCGCGGCCTCGAGCTTATCGACCCGTTCCTGAAGACTGCGAATGAGTTTTAACAGCTCAGCACGTTCATTAGACGTGAGAGGTTTATCGCCGGAAGGCGACGACGGTGCAGAACGATTCTCCGTCTGCGCAAAACAGACCAGGTTGAGGAGCAGGATAATTTTCAGGAGTAATGCGATGCGCAATCCGATACTGCAACGTCGCTTTACTCTAAGCATTTGGGAAACAGTGAGAACCATTGTGATTACGGGCCGTTTTGTAGGGGCGGCACTCCGCGGCCGCCCGTTGCTTCGTGATGTTGATCGGCGGGTGGCCACGGAGTGCCACCCCTACAAAAAGTTACTCTGAAGCTCTCAGACCAACCGAGCGGGGCGAAAACAGGTTGAAGTCGAGTTTGTTGGCGACGTACTCAATCACCTTTTGCGCCTTGACGCTGTTGCCTGCTTCGTCGAGTGGAGGGGCGAAGACAGCAATCGCGCCTTTACCAGGAACAACAGCGACGATGCCACCGCCCACTCCGCTCT
Organism: Pyrinomonadaceae bacterium; assembly: GCA_035275005.1. Lineage (GTDB taxonomy): Bacteria > Acidobacteriota > Blastocatellia > Pyrinomonadales > Pyrinomonadaceae > PSRF01. The sequence continues at coordinate 4,383 of DATENQ010000469.1, forward strand.
TTGCCGGCAGACCAACGCGCCAGGCCCACCCCCCAGAGCCGTCATACAATCCAGCCATCACCATGGTGGAAAGAATGTGTGGCACATTTTCAGGTTTGATCACCTGCTCCCCCGTGGCAGGGTTCTTGCCGTTGTTGGCGAGTGTCGCGCCCATGCGTGCGAGTTGGGCCACGTTTACGCCGACGGAACATTGCTTGGTGTAGACATCAACTGACTCAAACGGATCGGCATAGATGCGATCGTATTTGGCCAGCAACATCGACAGCGCTTTGTTACCCGTGTTGGTGGCAGCTTCAGACTTGTAGACTTCGTCGATGAGCGTAAGCTTCTCGCCTGCGACGCGACTGTAGAAGTCGAGGATCTTGTTCCACTTCTCATCCGCCGTCTTGCCGGAGATCAAACTGACCGTCGAAATCGCGCCCGCATTTACGTAAGGATTGCCGGTGTGCGTGGGCATGTCGGCTACGGCAAACACGGAGTTGAAAGCGCGACCCGTCGGTTCGTTACCGACCTTCTCAAATACTTTCTGCTCGCCAAGCTCTTCCATCGCCAACGCCTGTGAGAAGACCTTCGAGATCGACTGGATCGAAAACGAATACTTGATGTCTCCCATCGTCAGCACCTGGTTGTCAGTGGTGACTATCGCGATTCCAAAAAGCTTCGAATCAACCTGGGCCAGGTAGGGAATGTAATCGGCGTTCTTTCCCCCCGTGTCGTTCTTGAACTTCTCGTACGCTTCCTTAACCACTGCTTCTGCTTGTGCCTTAGTGGGCGCGACGGGACTCGTCTTTTGGCCCAGCGCTGACAAGGGCGCCGTTGCGAATGTCAGCACCATAAACACAGCGATGAGCATTCTTGTTTGCATGCTCTTTCTCAACATAAATTCTTTCTCCTCTTTCTGGACCACATGGCCCATTCCTGCTCAAGCATCAATATGCGAATGTCTTCGAGAAGTTGTACTTAAAGGAAAACTGGATGCGAAAATCGTCGGCCTTGAAACCATCAAGGAAGTTTTCGCGTCTTCCCCACTGAAGCTCGCCGCCGATCATCACGTTGTCGGTTGGGTAATAGAGCAGGTTGCCAAGACCGTAATGACCGCGGTGATACGCATTCGCCGCCTGTCCATTTGAGTTGTCGATGTCCATAAACGAGTAGCCGATGGCGGTACTGAAACGTTTGTTCCAGTTGTGATCGAGAAAGGCGACCATGCTCCACATCGGCAGAGCAACGCCTTTAATTGGGCGGCGCGGATCTCCCCCCGGAGTGAGTTCGATACCGACGTCTACCGGTGCATCGTTCATGTAGTTCTGGATTCCCTGTCCTATCACGAACGCGAACCGGCCAGTGTCGTTCGGCGTGAACTTGACGTTTGACGTCAGGTTTAAGCCTGCTCCAACTTCCGTGCCGCCCAAATCGAACGCGTCATCAATTGTGTCAACCCACTTGATCCGCCTGAGCATTCCTGCCGCCTGGAAGTAACCCCAGTCTCTGGTGAAGCGCACGTTGCCTGAGAGATCCGGCAGATCAAACTTCGGCCTGATGCCTTGCAGCTCGATGCGGTCCTGGAACTGTCCCTGATCGCCACTCGCACCGGGACGCTCGACAGCAATCGTCACTGCGTTGCGACCCTTTAACGGCATCCAGCGAAATTGTAAGTTGCGGAAGAAGACCATGCCGTTCGGTCCCCAGTACTCGAGCGAGTTCGGGAACACGTCGATGTCCATGAATGGGCTCCACGTTTGGCCCGCGCCGAATTGGCCCAACTCACCGTATGCGTGACGCAAACGGAAAGTGGTTTGCCCTGCGTCGACACCGGTGCCGAACAGCTCAAATTCAAACAGTGTTTTTAACTCGCCGTACTTAGTGGGTGTGGTTGACTTAACTCCTAATCGGCTTTGCCTGACTCCGAAATAGGTCTTTCCATTCGGCGCGAATTCATTCGGAAACGACGGCAGCTTCGTGGGCCGGATGACGTCAAACCAATCGGGATGGTTTTGTTTGAACTGGTAGCCCGCATCGAGCATGGCGAAGCCGTAGACTGTAAAAGTGCTCTCGCCTTTGTTGTTGTCCTGTGGCTTGACGGGTTCTGTTGCAGGCGTCTCCGCGGGTGTCGCCGGCTCTGAGTACGTCGCTTCGACAATTGCCGGCGTTGAGGCCTTCTTTGTTTCTATCGACTCGATTTGTCCTTTTAGTTCTATAACGGTCTGCTCGAGTTGTTGTAAACGCTGCTTCAGTTGGTCGACTTCTGATGTTGGTTTTGTAGGTTCCTGAGTTGGTGCAGATTGCGCAGTTGCGCTACTCGGGAAAAAGAGCAGAGCTGTTGCGAGCGCTAAAGTAAGACCTGCGTAAGTTCTCCGGCTCAGGGGATTCGTCATATTCATGCGCGCCGTCCTCCAATGTCTGTTTTGGGGCGGAGTTTTAGTCTGGCTTTGAAAATGTAGTGAGGAGCGGGAAAGTCCGAAACTGGCAAAACTTACAGGTGATCGAAACGCCTCACACCCATAGACTCGACGCACGTTTTATGAATCACGTCGTGGCCCCACAATCCGATTATGAGTTGACGCAGTCGATCGGGAGCGGCGTCGTCTCGGGCATCGGAGTTTTGTATCAACGGCACCGGCCCCTGGTATATTCGATATGTTTGCGGATGACGGGGAATGTTAGTGCGGCGGAGGATCTGACACAGGAGGTCTTCATTCAGCTGCTTCGGAAGGTTGGATCGTTTCGCGGTGAGAGCCGGTTTTCGAGTTGGCTATATCGATTTACCACTAATCATGTGCTCATGCACTTTCGAAAGGTCATACGCAGGAGCGAGCGGTTCCCTTATCTTGAGGATGAGTTTGTTACGAGTGCGGGGCCGAGGATCTCTATTGGGGCGCAGCTCCTGGATCGCATCGCGCTCGATGCGGCTTTGGCGAAGTTGCCGTCGGGCTGTCGATCAGTGTTTCTGAAGTTCGAGATCGAAGGGTATAACCACGAGGAGATAGCGGCAATCTTCGGCTGCTCCGTTGGGAACTCGAAGTCACAACTCCACAAAGCCCGCCGTAAGTTGAGGAAACTGCTTTAGCCCCAGATAAACGCAGATCTGTGTAAATCGATTTACACAGATCCGCGTGTCATCTGCGGTCTTTACAACTTCCGCACGCCCATCAAACGGATCGCATCAATCCCATAACTCTCGATGTCGATCGAATTGCCGTCCAGCACTTTGATCTTCGCCGCATAAATGAGCGCGCCGGTTCCTTCTTCCCTGCCCTTGCTGTTCTTCTTTAAATCGAGCTGCAGAATTCCAAACGGATAATCTTCCGATCGGTTACCGGCGTACACTTCGAGAAACCCCATCGGACGATCACCAACCGCGTAAATGCGTCTTCCCTCCGGCGTCTTATGTGAGCGAATCAGTTTTAGATCGTAGAAACCCGTGCGCCCGGTGAGAGTTATCTTACCTATCGACTTCCTCTTCTCCAGCGCCTTGAGCAGCGACTCAGATCCACCTTCGAGCAACGCACCGGCCAGCGATTTTGCATCGGCGTCAGAGGTGTAGCTGCGAACGTACAGATCTACATTCACACGCGCACCGGCGCCAACCATCGCCATTCCAGCCCCGTGCGGCATATACGCAAGGGCCCCAAACTTTTCGCTCTTCGGCTTCGGCTCCTGCTCCTGCGCCGTTGCCCCAAACGATAAATACAACGCCAGTACTACCAACAAACAAGAAACGATCAAGAGTCTTGCTTTCATGATTTTGCTCCTAAACGCGTTAACCTTTCGCCGGCGGTGGATATTTCTTGAAGAGTTTTGCCATCGCCTTATTTATGTTTTTCTCAACCTTCGCCGGATCCTTGCCCGAGCCGAGCGTCTTGCTGGCCGCGCCGCGCCAGACCTGCTTCTTCGTTCCGACGTCGTACATGTCGAGGTTCAGCGTTCCGATATTGATTGTTTGGCTGGTGGTTGTCGTCGTTGACATTCCTCCCCAGCCGCCCCAACCACCCCAGCCCCAGGCGTCGCCGCCGGTGCTATAGGAGTTCCACTGTTTCTCCTGGTTGACGGCAACCTGGTACGTAACATAAAGGTCGGGATTTTCTTCATTCTTTGACAATCCCTTCGCCGCCATTTGCGTATCGATGGCGCGCTTGATCTGCTCGTCAAGAATCGAGTTTGGATACTGAGCATTCGGCACCTGGACCCATTTGTAAGTTTTGTATTTCGAGAAATCGGTGCCTTGCATGTAGTTGTACTTGATGTCCTGCGCGGAAGCGCTCATACACCATACGATTAGCAATCCGGCAATCACTGCTGCTTGCGCCACTCTACTGGTCCTCATCACACACACCGTCCTTCCATCCTGATGTTTGCTGAATTCTAGAGGCGCTCGAAACGGTGGATAACTGTCACTTTTGACAGGCGAGGTTCACGAACGAAGCATGGCAAAAAATAGATGACTACGGGAGGTCATCGAATGATCCGGAATGAGTTCTATAAACATTTGGTCCCTTCGGGACCAGGGCTTGGTTTAATAATTTTCCTTAATCTCCTGCTTGCATTAACCGCGGTGGCGAAGAACGTCGACGACGTCGTCGTACTGAAAAATGGCGATCGGATGACGGGTGAAATAAAAGGTCTGCAAGGCGGCGAGCTCAGAATCAAATCCGACTACATGGCTGAAGCGGTGCGCCTCGATTGGACCAAAGTAGAACGAATCGAGAGCAAATCGACGTTCATGATCTGGCTGGTCGACGGCAAGCTGGTGACCGACGTTATGCGTTTGCTGCCGACAAACTCGAGCGAGGCGCCTAACTTCATCATCGGTTCCTCGATCAGAGTTCCGCAACTCGACGTGATTCGCATAACGCCGGCTGACAGGCAATTCTGGAAGCGACTTGAAGGCTCGATCGACTTCGGTTTCAGCTTTACCAGCGGCAACGATCAGTATCAAACTCAGCTCTCCGCAACCACGACTTATCGAACCGGAGATCACTCGTTTACCGCGTCAGTCGACTCAGCTTTCAGCGGACAAACCGAAGGCACCAGCCTCACTCGCAATCAATTCAGCTTCGATTACCGAAAACAGTTGAATCAACGTTGGTACGTTGGCGCGCTTTTCGATCTGCTTCGCAGCGATCAGCAGAGTTTGAATCTTCGCACCACAGCCGGAGGTTTGGTTGGTCGCAACCTGATGCAAACAGAACGTACGAGACTTTCAGTCTTTGGCGGCGTTGCTATTGCGCGCGAAAATTATTCCGAGTCGATTGGCACGCCAAAGAGTACCAACGCAGATGCGATCGCCGGCGCTGATTTCGCCACTTTTCGTTTCAGTCGCACAGACATTCGCTCCCGCTTCAGTTTGTTTCCCAGTTTGACTACACCAGGACGCATGCGACTACAGGCAAACTCGGATTTGCGAATCAAGATCGTGAAGGACCTTTGGTGGGGTTTTCACATTTATGAAAACTTCGACAGCAAGCCTCCTGTCAGAGCGGACAAAAATGATCTTGGCGTGAGCACGTCGCTGGGCTGGAAGTTCTGAAACTTCACACGACCCTGTAAATTTTGCCAGTAGGTAGCTTTTATGCCGCACCATAAGATTGCAGTGGCAATATCCAGGGCGCACACCATGAACTTGCAGAAAAGAATGACTCCCCCCACGAATGAAAGCTGGACGTGCTTAGACGTAGATCTCGGCGCAATTTCGCACCAGGGCCATATCCGGGAGAATAACGAAGACAGTTACCTCGTGATGCGGTTCGGGCGCTCACTCGAGAATCTCTTGACGAACATCGATCCGGATTTGCTCGACCAGAGTTACTTCATGAGTGGGTATGGGATGTTGGTAGCCGACGGCATGGGAGGAATGGCTGGAGGTGAAGTAGCCAGTCGCCTCGCGCTCACTAAACTGATCGAACTGATTATCGAGACGTCTGACTGGACTTTGGCACTTAATCGCCAACGAGATGTCACGACTGTTCTCGAACGAATGACGGAACGGTTTTTTGACATAGACGACGTCCTGAGAAAAGAAGCGAACAGCGATCAGACACTGCGAGGGATGGGCACCACTCTGACTGTTGCGGGCGCGATGGGAAGTGATTTGATCATCGGACACGTCGGTGATTCCCGCGCTTATCTTTTGCGAGGAGATAGCTTTCAGCAATTGACGACCGACCATACGCTCGCGCAGGCGCTGATCGATGCCGGCGTTGCGAGTCGCGACGACCCTGCCTCGCGATCAATGCGACACGTGTTGACCGCCGCCGTGGGATCGCTTGGAGAACAAGTCGATCCTCAGGTGCAACGCTTGAAGTTGTCTGTGGGCGATCAGTTGTTACTGTGCACGGATGGACTGACCGAGACAGTCGACGATGAAATCATCGCCCAGGTCATACGTGAATCAAACTCGGCGCAGAACGCCTGCCAGGCCCTGGTGGATCTGGCGCTTGCATCTGGCGGCCCTGACAACGTCACCGTTGTTCTAGCCCACTTCATTTCTCTCGATGTCCGCGAATAACGGCACAGGTAAATTTAGCCGCAGATGAACTCGGATGAACGCTAATCAGAATCAGCGTTCAGCTGCGTTCATCTGCGGCTAAATGGCATCTCCAGCACTGTAAGAATTGACAGTATTACTCGCCCACAAGCACCACTAACATGCGGATCGACAAGTCAAACCAAGGGCTGGCCACCTCTGTCTTATGAGACGAACTGCGTGGCTCGAAGAAAGAAGGTTGACTCAGTCTTGAGCAACGAAAAGGAGCATACAATGGAAATTCGCGGGAATAGACTAACGGGGCTAATTGTAGTCGCCTTCATTCTTGTTTTGACGAGTGCAGGGAATGCCTTCGCCAAAGAATTGACGACCAAGCCTCAGGATCAACAAACACGAAGCGTACCGGACGGGGAGAAGGTAAAGAAATTCAGAGGAATCGTTGTCAAACGCGAACCTGATGCGTTCACGATGGCTGACACGATGGGTGGAGCGCTGACAACCGTTATCCTCACGGGCGACACCGAAGTCAAGAGTCACAAAAAAGGAGTATTTCGCGGCTCTAAAGAGTACGGTGCGAGCTACATACTGCGCGGCCTGCGACTCGAGGTCGACGGTACAGGAAACTCCGCGGGACAATTAGTCGCGGAGAAGATTCGCTTCGACGAACAGGATCTCAGATCGGCCCAGGCGCTCAAGTCGACGGTCGATCCGATCGAAGCGGAGATGACTGAAAAATTTAAGCAGCAGCAGGCGGAATCGGAACGACTCGCTGGTCAGATCGAGGAGAACCGGGCCCTGACCGCGCAAGCGCAAGCATCAGCGGATGCCGCCGCGGAAGCAGCCAAGAAAGCACAGCAGACGGCAGACTACGCAAACAATCGCATCAACGGCCTGGACGATTTCGATCCCATAAAGACAATCACTGTTACTTTCGCGTCAGGCAGTGCTTCCCTGGGACCGAAGGCCAAAGCAACGATTGATGAAGCCGCCGCCTGGGTAAAGACTCAGAACACTAAAGGGTGGGTGATGGCCGTCATCGGCTATGCAGATACAACCGGTAGCTCACAACGCAACATCGATCTTAGTGAACGACGCGCAAACGCCGTCATTTACTACATCGTGAGCAAGTACAAGATGCCGTTGAACCGCCTGGTCCAACCGTTTGGTTATGGACAGCTGGAAGCGGTAGCGGATAACACGACGAAGGCCGGTCGCGCTAAGAACCGTCGCGTCGAGATCAGGCTGATGATCAACAAGGGCATCGCTGGAACAGTTTCCGGTGGGCAATGAATTGGAGATGGCAGAGTGTGTGAACGAGTGGAACACCTGACATCTCAATTAGGCCGGGGTAGGGCTCCCCGGCCTTTTTTCTATTGACTGGCGAAGTTGTAGACAATCACGCCGGCCACTTTCACAGGCTTGCCCTCGAGTTTCGTAGGTGAAAATCTCGCATTCTTCGCAGCTTGCACCGACGCTCCATACAACAATGGATGTCCACTAACAGCTACGGCTTCCAGCACCGTTCCGTCAACATCAATCAATAATTGGACGGACACTTGACCAGAGACATGGGCTGCCCGCGCAATTGCGGGATACTTGGGTTTAGGCAGCTCAAGCACGCGGCCGGCTTCCAGGTTTTCCTCGACAGCGCTCTCACCGCAGTCTTGAAGACATGTCCCGAGGACGATCTCACCACGCTCCCTGGCTTTATCTATCAGTTTATCCACTTCAGTTTTCGGTCGCTCAGTGTCAGTCGCGGCTTTAGCGGTCGCGACGCCACTTGGCTTGTCCTGAGCAAACGCGTGTGAACCTGTGGACCAGATGAGCAGGGCGCTCAATAGAATCAGGATTCTGTTCATTGTTGCTCCTTTTGACGAGGACTGATTTGGAGTATGCCACTTTTAAATATCGAGCGTACAGCTTTGGTCCTCCTCTACCGTACTGCCTTTACCGAAACGTTACCGCAACTTTACCTTTACCAAAGACCTTCCACCTATCTCCACGCGCGTTATTCATAGATTCAATACAGAAGGAGAATTTCAGAGGATGACTAAGCATTTGTTGACCGCGGGGGGACTCGCGTTTGTTTTACTACTAACATTCATATCAATTTCGGTTCGCAAAGCTCAGGGACAAAATGTAGAGGTATCTACATCGGAGTTTGTTGCACCGACCGTCTTTCAGGCGGCGGGACCGGCCGCAACTTCTATTCAGAGCTCAGTGGATCAGTACCGCGCCGCTCTTGGCGCGCCAAACAATCTCAACGCACCAGGACCGCTCGGCGGCGGCCGCCGCGAGATCAACTGGGACGGCGGAAACACCACCAATCAGAACACAACCGTGTCCGGCAATCCGTTCGCCGGCTTCCTGGTAACTCGCGGAGCACTCTTTACAACTCCGGACGGCACCGGCTTCGTGCAAGCTCCCGCGAGCGCGGATCCGACTCAGTTTCCTCCGGGAGGCCTGGCGGGACTCTTTAACAACCCCGGCTATGCGACGAGCTTCGCGCCTTTCAGCCCTTCACGTTTATTCAGTCCGATCGGAAGCAACATCACCGACGTCGAGTTCTTTCAACCTGGCGGCGGCGACATACGAGCTACGACGAATGGGTTCGGCGCGATCTTTAGTGACGTCGATCTCCCTGACGGCAGTGGGCCTGGTGAAAAACGTGGAAACAGAAAATCGAGCACGCTGATCGAATACTTCGGCGTTAACGATGAACTGTTGTTCAGCAGTTTCGTTCCCGCTTCGCCTGGCGATCGAGGTCAGTCGTTCTTCGGCGTTGTGTTTCCCGATGCGCGCATTGCTCGCGTTCGAATTATCAGTGGAAACGTGGCGCCGGGCGCCGATGACAATGGAAAACAGGATGTCGTGATGATGGACGACTTCTTCTATGGCGAGCCGAGGTCGCGGTAACGCCTTAATACTTAACGCCTTAATAAAGGAGACAAGAATATGAAAAGAAATATCTTATATGCCATTGTTTTTGCGCTGGCAGTTTCGATGGCGCTTCCGTTTGCGCGAAAGTCATCGGCTGCCGGCGAATCAACCAACGTGCGCCATACGATAATTGCCGCGACAGGCGACGCGGCTCCCGGCGGTGGAACCTACCTTAGCTTGAGAAACGCGACATTGAACGCTCAACATGAAGTCGCCTTCGACGCGTCTGTTAGTGGTCCACCTTTCAGTCCCGGCGTGTTCCTCGGGGATGGCAGGACGACTGCTACCGTCACGCTCGGGCAGGTGTCTAACCCATTCATCACGTCGAATGGCGAAGTCGTATACGATGTCAACAACATCGACACTTTCAGGAGTGACGGCAAAACGATCGTTCCCCTCGTGCGGGACGGAGATCCAGTACAGGGCGGCGGCACGCTGACGCCGCTGAGTCGTGATGTAAACGACTTCGGCGTGCTCACCTATGTTGCAATCATCAGCGGCTCGACGGCCACGCAGGGAATCTTCCGCACCGATGGCACAGACACGCTCGCCATCGCTCGCGACGACATCACACCACCCACTGGCGGCATATTCACGCTCTTGGGCGATCCCGTCATCAACGATCGCGGGCAGGTGACTTTCTACTCAGTAATGGAAGGCGGCTCGGCCGAGTTCGGAATCTTCCGTGGTGAGGGCGCGGATCTCACGCCCGTGTTCGTCGCCAATCAGATCGCGCCCGGTGGCGCAACGTTCGCGGACTTCAGTAATCCGGTGATCAACAAACATGGAAAGATCGCCACGGTCGCGTCGCTGACGAACAGCGCCAGCCACGACGGTCTGTTTGTCGGCGACGGAACGAACCTCGTCGCTATTGCGCTCGAGGGACAGCCGGCCCCGGCAGGTGGAATATTTAAGGACCCGAGAAATCGAAGTACGTTCCCGGCACCGTTCAGACTCAATGACCAGGGTGAGGTCGCTTTCGACGCCTTCATGACAGGAGGCACGAGCAACAACGGCATCTTTCGGGGTGACGGTCAGCGCACGACGACCATCGCGCTTGCCGGGACGACCGCGCCGGGAACGACCGGCACGTTCAGTTCGTTCGGCGATATCAAGCTGCTGAACGATGGCCGCGTCGCTTTCATTGCGTCGCTGACGGTTGGTGTAGGCGGCGTGAACACCTCGAATAATTTGGGGATCTGGATCGGTAAGTCCGACGCTGACCTCCAACTCATCGCGCGCACTGGCGACGTCATTGGCGGAAAGGTGCTAACAAGACTTCCACAGTCTGATTTCCTTTCTCATTTGTTCGACATAAACGAAAACGGTGTACTCTGGGTCGGCACGTTCGGTCCGGCGAAGGCCGTTGTCTACTCGCGCATTCCTGGAAATTCTGAGGTCCAGTAAGCGGACGTTTCAACCGCCTATTGTAGGGGCGGCACTCCGTGGCCGCCCGTCGTCGACAGCAAGCATCGTGACGCAGCACGGGCGGCCACG
>DATENQ010000470.1:0-5146 GCA_035275005.1 Pyrinomonadaceae bacterium
GGCGCGGCGGGTTTCGAGCCAGGATTTGAAGTTGAGTGGCGGCGTAGGGCGCGTGGTGATGATCTCATCGAGATCGCGAAGCACTATCAGCTTCTGTCCGCCAGGCACGCGGCGCGCACTTTCGAACGGTTTCGGACAGCCTTGCACAGACGAAGCCTGATTGCGTTCATGCTCATCAAATTCGTAACTCAACGCCGAAAACTTCTCTTTGAACTGCCGCGCTGCTTCAATGTGATCTTCGATCGGCGCAGATATTTCCCGATCGAGCAACGCCAGCACTTTTCGCAGCCAGACTCGCCGGCCCATCTCAAACGCCTCAAACAAACACGCCGATTCCGATTCGCCCTCGAAACTCATATCCGCGAACACTGCGCTGCGAATCAAGATCGTGTTCGAGAACGCTGTTCCCGGGGCAAAGCCAGTCGGAGTTGCTTGACTCTTCAGTGCCGAGACGTAATGCTCGGCAGTACCGCCGGGTTCAATGATCGAGCGCCCTTCCTGACCTTGCCAAAGAGAAGTGGTCGCTGGACGCCCGTCACTCCTCACGTCCACTCGTAACGCGCGAAGATTCTTGTCTGACAGATTTCGAAAGATAACTTTATAAGCCGGCGTCGGGAGGTTCTCAGTTTCAACGCTGACGATCTCGATCGAGTGTGTCTTGTTCTCAAAGACCGGGGGCCGTGGTACTGGTGGAATTGTATTCAGCAGCTTGATATTGGCAGGCTCGACACCAAAATTGCGCAGATCGTCGACGGTTATCTGCTCGCTGAGGCCAACGCGATACGTCCCAACCAGATCCTCCCGATCAAAACCGCCGGTCGTTCCTCGCAAGAGCGTCACGCGAACGTCAGCAGTCTCACCGTTGTATTTTGCCACGAATTTGACGGCGCTGATGGGCGGCGACATTTCGCGCCCTGGGATCCGAATAAATTTTGTTACCCAGACCGATGTGGTTTTCTCCTGGGCCGCGATATAAGACGACGGCACTGCGGGATTGTAGGAGATTTCGAGCAACAGCTGGGTTGACGCTTCGGAAGATTTCTGAGCACCAGAAGGCTTGAGCGGAGGTTCCTGCTGTTGTGCGCGGACGACGAACGACGACGCAATCGCGAAGATTGCCGTGAGAAGGAGGAGTTTTTTCATTCGGGCTTCCTCAGCCTTGCCAAACACCGTTGCGAGAACTGTCGGCTAAGCGTTTGGCATCAGGCAATGCTTCAAGTGCGCGGAGCACTTGCGTGTCGCTGTCGAGTAACACGCGCGCGCCGGCGTCACTTGAAAACGCGGCGGTGATGATCTCCTGCCGCAATCGCAGCTTGGCAAAATCCAGGTCTTCATCGATCTGGGCGGGCTGGACCTGAAGGTCAGGCTTCGTGCGAACGAAATTGCGAAAAGCCTCGGCCACGCGCTCCGTGATCGGAAAGTCAACGGGCCTGGCATTCTTGCCGTATTGGACTTTCTCGATTCGATAAGACTCGAGACCCGGAACGATTCCCGCAGCCAGTTGTCGCGTAAAGTAAAATGCGGCTTCTGCGATACGTGCACGCATTGGAGTATTGACGGGTTCCTTAATCTCGATGTCCGGAGTAATTCCGCCACCACCATAAAACACACGACCGACCGCGGTTTGCACTGCCGGGCCAGTGTGCGGATGCGGAGTTGGAGAAGCGAGCGCGAGGGGCGATTCGAGATTGCGCGACGTGTTGGCGTTGGGCGACTGCTGACTCTCGGTCGAGTCGTGTCGCGTGTAGTAATCGTAAAGCGATCCGTTTGAATAGTCGCGTTGCAAGGAACGGCCGTAGGGAGTGTAGTAACGCGCGGTGGTAAGCGTGAGTCCCGTATTGAAAGGCAACTGGAATATGCGCTGCACCAGGCCCTTGCCAAAACTCGTCTCGCCGACGATTAGACCGCGCCCGTGGTCCTGAATGGCGCCCGCGACGATCTCCGACGCCGACGCGCTGTTGCGATTAATCAGTACTACAAGGGGAACGAGGGTCGGATCGGAACCGGTCGATTTATACACTATCGGTTCGCTGTATTCAGTCCGACCCTTGACTGAAACGACGACCAGCCCGCGCGGCAGAAACTCACTCGTCACGTCGATGGCCTGATCGAGAAGACCACCGGGATTGCCGCGCAGGTCAAGAATGAGCTGTCGCATTCCCTGCTCTCCCAGTCGCTTCATCGCCTTCGACAGTTCGTCGTCGCTGGATCTCTGAAACCCGCCGGTCAGGCCGATGTAGCCGGTGCCGGGACGAATCATGTAGGCGTTGCGAATCGTCGGCAGCGGCACCGCGTCGCGAACAATCGTGAAATATAGCGGCGCTTCCGAACCGGCACGCTCGACTTTTATCGTGACCGGTTCACCTAAACCGCCACGAACGTTTTTCGAAACCTGCTCGCTGCTCCAATCGCGTGCGTTCTTTCCGTCGACTTCGACAATACGATCGCCATACTTCAAACCGAGTTTCGCGGCGGGCGTGCCCTCAACGACCCCCTGGATGTACACGCCGTCGGTGTGCCGAACGATCGTTACGCCGATGCCGTAGAAGCGCGAGTCCTGGTCCTCTTTCAGCTTCTTGAACTCGCTGTAAGGGAAGTAAGCCGAATGCGGATCGAGGGTGGAAAGCATGCCCTGGATGGCCGCCTGAGTCGCTTTTTCGTGATCGATGTCGCCTGAATAATTGCTGGTGATGGTGGAGACTGCTTCGTTGTAGTCTTTTTCGATATCGTCGGCGACGCGGTAAGAATTTTTACTATTCGAGGTAGTGAAACCACTGAGTTTTCGACCGCTGCCCACCGTGCCGCCAAAGATTGCAGCTATCAAAACCACCGCCGCCGCGGTGAGAACAAACTTCCGGTCCAGCCACGCTTCGTTGTATTGAGCTGACGCGGATTCCTTGAATTGGCGGGCGACTTCCATTGGAAGAATATACCATACGGACAGCCGTTCTCTGCGGCCCTCTGCTTATCTCTGTGGCCTCTGCGTTGAAACAGCCATTTAACGCAGAAATACGCAGAGCGCCGCAGAGAAAACGCTGTGGTATATTGCGAAGGAGGCTTCATGTCCGCATCTCTTTCGGTCATTATTCCTGCTTACAATGAGGCTGCCCGGCTCGGAAAAACCGTTCGGGCAGTAGTGGATTACCTGCGTCAAAACTCGCCGGAAGCGGAAGTGATCGTTGTCGACGACGGCTCGTCTGATGAAACCGCTGAAATCGCGCGCCAGTGTTTCGCTGACTCCGGAACCTTGCGCACCTCCGTCATCAGTTACAAATCAAATCTTGGCAAGGGACGAGCGGTCCGGTTGGGACTGCTCGCCGCACGCAGTGACGTGGCCTTGTTTTCTGACGCCGACCTCTCGACGCCGATCAGCGAAGCGCCCAAACTCGTCGATCCGATAGCGAACGGACAATACGACGTGACGTTTGGTTCGCGCGCGTTGGATCGCGAACTGATCGGAGTGCATCAATCGTGGCGCCGCGAACAAGGTGGACGGATCTTCAATCTCGTCGTTCGTCTAGCCACGGGAATGCCTTTCTGGGACACGCAGTGCGGTTTCAAGGCTTTTCGCATGAGCGTCTGCCGGCCGTTGATTGAAGCAGCGACGATCGATCGTTTTGGGTTTGACGTGGAGTTGCTCTATCTCGCTTTTCGCGCCGGGTTGAATCTTAAGGAGGTCCCGGTTCGCTGGGACCACAACGACGGCAGCAAGGTAAGCGTGATGAGCGACAGCTTCAAGATGGTGAATGAAGTGGGGCTGATCCGGCAGCAGGCACGGCGGGGTGTTTATGACACGGCGATCCGCGCGGTGCATGACCTGAGAAGAAGTTAGGACTTATAATTGCGCCATGACGGCTCGTCTTAACGTCAACATCGATCACGTCGCCACGGTGCGTCAGGCCCGGCGTGCGCCGGAGCCGAGCGTCATCGCTGCCGCAATGATGTGTGAGCAAGCCGGCGCGGACGGTATCACCGTCCACCTGCGCGGCGATCGACGACATATTCACGATCTCGATGTCGAGCTGTTGCGGAAGTCAGTGACGACTTATCTCAATCTCGAGATGGCCGCCACCGAAGAGATGCTGGACATCGCGCTCGCGGCAAAACCCGATGCCGTCTCGCTGGTCGCGGAAAATCCGAATGAGATAACGACTGAAGGCGGGCTCGACGTCAAAACAAATCTGTCAGTCGTGCGGTCGACTGTAAGCAGCCTGCTGCAAGCGAAGATTATGCCGAGTTTGTTTATCGATCCCGAACCAGATCAGATCGAGGCGGCGCGTGAAGTGGGCGCGCAACAAGTCGAGCTGTGCACAGCTGCGTATGCGGAAGCGACACTCGGCGCGCACGGCATTCACGGCGAAGGAGCCGTTCACGCCGCGCACGAGTTACGCAGGTTGAGAGAGGCGGCTGAACTGGCGACGCAGTATGGCCTGAACGTCGCGGCCGGCCACGGACTCACTTACCGGAACGTCGGCGCACTCGCGGAGATCAAGCTGATCACCGAATTCAACATCGGCCACAACATTATTGCGCGAGCGATTTTTGTGGGATTGGAACAGGCCGTCCGCGAAATGCGCGCCGCGATAAAGAAGAATTAGCCACAGATGAACGCGGATGAACACAGATAAGAAAATCTGCGTTCATCCGCGTTCATCTGTGGCTAATTCCTACCTTGATGAAGCGAGCTGAAGTCGCACCAGCGATCGGTCGAGTTCAACTTTAGCCGTCTCGAGTTCCTCTTCAGATCCGGTCCAGGCGTTTAGTTGCTTTTCGAGCTTGTCGCGCGAGAGTTTTGCGCGGGCGCCATCGATCTCGTCCGGCAGCTCCGCCACGTCCGCGAGCACCGAGACGTGATCGTCCCGCACCTCAACAAAGCCTCCCGAAACGTGCAACGGATAACTCTTCCCCTCCTGCACGTACGTCAGCACGCCCGTTTGCAGTTGCGAGATCAACGGCGTGTGTCCGGGCAGGATTCCCATCTCACCACCCAAACCCGGCACCGTCACCATGTCAACCGGCTCAGCCAGAACGCGTCGCTCCGGCGTTACGACATCGAGTTGAATCTTTTCCGCCATAGCGCCTACTGAGCGATCGTCTTCGCCTTCTCGATTGCTTCTTCGATTGTGCCAACCATGTAGAACGCCTG
>DATENQ010000471.1:0-12381 GCA_035275005.1 Pyrinomonadaceae bacterium
TGCCGCCCCTACAGTACGTTCGTTTCGCGCCAATTCCATGTAGAATTCTGGTAATGAACGAACCTGTTACTATTAAACAACTCGCGTCCAAGACTGGAGCCAAACTTACCGGTGACGAAACGATTGAAGTCACGGATGTGAGTCACGATTCACGCAGTGTTGGTAAGGGAACGCTCTTCGCTGCAGTAACAGGAGCGCTCTTTGACGCGCACAAGTTTGTGCCCCAGGTGATGAGCCACGGGGCGGTCGGTGTTTTGTCTGAGCGTCCGGCGCCGGAGAATTTCACCGGAGCATGGCTTCAGGTTGAAGACATTCGTTGCGCGATGGCGCTCGCGGCGTCGGAAGTGCAACATCATCCTTCACGCGAACTCCAACTCGCCGGCATCACCGGCACGAACGGCAAAACAACAACTGCGTACCTGATCGCTTCAATACCCGAAGAGGCCGGGGAACTGGTCTCGATGACGGGCACCGTCGAATATCGCCTCGGCAAGGAACGCTTCAAAGCGGATCGGACCACGCCCGAAGCGCCGGATATGCAGCGCCTGCTCCGTCGCGCGGTCGAGATCGGGTGTCGCACGGCGGTGATGGAGTGTTCTTCGCAGGCCATGGATTTTCATCGTTGTGACGAGCTGGAATACGCGGTTGCGATCTTCACCAATCTCACGCGCGATCACCTCGACTATCACAAGACGATGGAGAACTACTGGTACGCGAAACAGCGTTTGTTCGATGGCCGCCTGGGGACTCGACCACGCAACTCGGTGATCAACGTCGACGATCCTTATGGCGTCGAGCTTGCTGACTCACTGGAGAAAGAGGGTCTACGCGTGATTCGCTACGCAGTTAACGCTGATGCTGAAATTACTGCGCGCGATCCGGAGTTCTCGTTGACTGGCATGCGTTTTCGACTCTCCACGCCCGCGGGCGAAAGAGATTTTCGTTCACCGCTCGTTGGTCCACCTCATATTTACAACACGTTGGCCGCCGTCGGGAGCGGATTGGCGTTGGGTTACAGTCTCGACGTCATCACGTCAGCTCTCGAGAAGTGCACGGGGGCGCCTGGCCGTTTCGAGCGCGTGGCCCACGACGGCGATTTTTCGGTTGTGGTTGATTACGCACACAGTGATGACGCGCTTTTGAACGTGTTGCGTACTGCGCGCGAGGTTGTGAAAGGGAAGATCATCACGGTCTTTGGCTGCGGCGGCGACCGCGACCGCACGAAGCGCGCACCGATGGGCGAGGCGGCGGGAAGCTTGAGCGACGTCGTGATACTGACCTCCGATAATCCACGCACGGAGGATCCGGAGCAGATCCTGTGCGACGCCGAAGAGGGAATTCGCAGGACCGGCAAGCCTTACAGCAAGATTGCCGATCGCACGCAGGCGATTCAACAGGCCATCTCCGAGGCTCGCGGCGGCGATCTTGTTCTGATAGCCGGCAAGGGCCACGAAGACTATCAGATCATCGGCCGCGAGACGTTTCACTTCGACGACAAGGAAGTCGCGCGATCATTTTTAACCACAAAGGCATAAAGACACGAATGCGCTTCATGTTGATTGTTGTTTGTGTCCTGGTGGCTTTGTGGTTAATACCCGCTCCGGCCATCCCACAAAAACAGAAACCCGCACCTTATGGTCCACCGGCAACGATCGCAACGATAAAAGATAAGTCTGTTTCGGAGAGCAGCGGTCTTGCTGCGTCGCGATTAACACCAGGCGCTTACTGGACCCACAACGACTCCGGCGATGGGCCATTCGTTTACGCATTCGACACTCGCGGCGATTCGCTCGGCGTCTTCCGCGTCGCGGGTGCGCAGGCACGCGACTGGGAAGACATGGCCGCCGGACCTGGCCCAGAGCGAAAACCGTATCTCTATCTCGGCGACATCGGCGACAACAACGAGGCACGCCCGGAAATCGTCGTCTATCGTGTACCCGAACCGGCACTAACTGACACTCGCAAGCTCACCAAAACCCGTCCCGGAACAACAGCACCGTCGGAAGCGATCAGGCTGCGCTACCCAGATGGCGCGCACGATGCCGAAGCGCTGCTCGTTCATCCCGTCACCGGTCACATCTACATCGTTACGAAAGTCGTGATCGCCAATCCAACGGTCTATGAAGCCGCGCCGCCATTCACTACGGGCAAGCCGGTTACGATGACGCGACTCGGAGTTGTGAACGTGCCGAGTCTATTTGGTGGCGTCATCACCGGTGGGAGCATCTCTCCTGACGGCCGTAGCGTTGCCTTGTGCGACTACTTCCAGGGTTACGAATTAACCCTGCCCGCAAGCAGCACAAACTTCAATGACATCTGGAAACAAAAAATGGTTAGTTTCGATCTCGGCAAGCGCAAGCAAGGCGAAGCCATCACATACCGTCTCGACGGCAAAGCCCTCCTCGCCACGAGTGAAGGCAAACAGTCTCCGCTAATTCAGGTTGAGAGACGCTGAGAGAAGATCTCACGCAAAGGCGCAAAGGAAGCGAAGCCGCAAAATAATTTTGCGCCTTTGCGCTTTTCTTTGCGCCTTTGCGTGAAATCTTTTTTACCGTTCTTTCGTTTTTTGCCGGCTTTTTATGATCCAGTAAACCGGTACCCCGAGCAGAATCAGAAACAGGCCGATGCCCGATCGCGCCGGGTTGCTGCGAATTGTTTCGATGATCAGCCACGTCGAAACTATGAGGAACAGAACCGGCACAACCGGATAACCCCACGTGCGGTAAGGTCGCTCCGTATCGGGCTCACGGCGACGGAAGATGAAGATCGATGCTGCGACCAGTGCGTAGAAGAGAGTCAACGCAAAGATTGCGTAGTCGGTAAGCGTGTCGTATGAGCCTGACAGCGCAATCAAACAGGCCCAAATACCCTGGACCACCAGCGATCTAATCGGCACGTGAGTGCGCGGCGATAGCCGGGCCAAACTTTTTACTACCAGGCCGTCCTTCGCCAGTGCGTAAGGTATGCGAGCTGTCGCGAGGACCGATGCGTGCAGCGCGCCGAAGGAGGAAGTCATCATTGCCGCGGCCATGAGCGTTACCGCAAAAGCCCCGAGTAACCTTCGGATGACCTCCGCGGCGACCGATGAAGATGCGGGCACGCTTGCAACCTCGGTGGGAGTTAGCACATGGAAGTAGCTCAGGTTCACAAACAGATAGAGGGCCATTACGACGATGCCGCCGCCAATCAAAGCGAGCGGCAGATTGCGGCCGGGGTTTTTGACTTCACCGGCGAGAAAGGTAATGTTGTTCCAACCGTCGTAAGCCCACAGTGCGCCAATCATTGCCGCAGCAAACCCAGCGGCTCCGCCGGTCGTTATCGGCACCGCTTCACAAGCGCCGCCGGCGTTAGCCATCGCAAGATTTCCCCAAGTGCCGCCACTGTAGAAGAACGCACCGAGCCCTACTCCAAGCAACAGCACCAGCTTCGTGCCGGTTAGGAAAGCGGCAACGCCACCGCTAACGCGTACAGCCGCGCAATTGATCAGTGTAGTTACGATGATTGCTGTGAGGGCGACGACTTGCAGACGACCAAATGAAATGACGTGTCCGCCGGGAAGAGTGTATTCAAAATACGGGTGCTTTAAGGCTCCCTGGAGTAAGTCGTTGAGAAAAATCGCAAAGCCGACGGCAAGAGCGGCTGCTGAAGCGGTGCGCGCGATTAGAAATTGGGTCCAGCCGTAGATAAAACCCAGCGGCCGTCCGTACGCGTCGCGCACGAGCCCATATTCCCCGGCAGCGCGCGGCTTCATCGCGAGCAGCTCCGCGTAGGTCAGCGCCCCGGCCATCGCCAGCAGACCAGCCAGCACCCAGACGATCAGCGCTTTTGCCGGTGTGCCGACGTTGCACGTCATGACACGTGCTTTTAGAAAAACGCCGGTGCCGATGATGTTGCCGACATTGACTGAAATGGCGCCGACCAGTCCGAGACCGCGGATGAGTTGTGTGTGCTCGGTTGACATAGTTTTTTATCCACAGATTACACAGAATTCATTTGAATAATCTGTGTAATCTGTGGATTAGTATCCGGTATCATTCGTAATCAAGTCTTCGTAAGTGTCGCGGCGCCGAATCAAGGTGACAGATCCGTCTTTACGGACCAGCACCGCCGCCGGGAGAGGTCGCCCATTGTAATGGAACATCTGGGCCAGCGAGTAAGCGCCGCAGTTGAGCAACGCCAGCACTTCACCTGGTCCAACATTTTCAGGAAGCCTGCGGTAATCAGGCAAACGTCCTTCGCGCTCGATGTCGAAATAGACGTCGCCCGAATCACAGAGCGGGCCGGCGACTTTGTAATCCCAGGCGTATGGCGCGCCGGCGCGGGAGGCGGAGATCAAGTGGTAGTACCACTTGTAGTTATTCATCGAGAGCATGATGTTGTAACCGGCATCGGTCAACAGCCACACGTCGCCGGTTTCCGGACGGTTCTTGATGTTGCGCACGGTCGTGAGTACTAAACCAGCATCGGCGATGATGCTGCGGCCGGGCTCCAACAAGATCGTCACCTGATCGAGCAGATGCTCTGCATCGGCCGCACGAGCTGACTCACGTGCGACTCGCAACGCTTCACGGAGCACTTCGGCCGGCTCGAGCTCGGCGCCCAACATGTCGCGCTCGTGCTCAGGAAGTTGATCTGCCTGCGATCGATCGCGCAGGTAGTTCACGGGAATACCGCCGCCGAGATTGATGTGTTCGAGTGTGTGTCCGGTCTCGCGATGAATCGTGACCAGGTGTTCCCACATGCTCCTGAACGCTTCGGCAAACGGTTCGACATCGGGCGTCTGTGAGCCAACGTGAATATGGATACCGCAAACTTTAACCAGGTCAGGCCGCTCAAGCCCGCGACGAAATGCCGCGAGGACTTCCGATGAAGAGATGCCGAACTTCGACGTCAGTAGCGCAGTTTGTAAACCGAGATGTGAGCGTGTGCCGATTTCAGGAACGAGACGCAGCGTGATGCGCGCCGCGGGCACTTGTTCACCACTCGCGCGCAGGCGCTCGACGGACTGTTCCACCAATTCGATCTCGTAAATCGAGTCGACATTGATAGCGTAGATTCCCGCGCGCACTGCGTCGTCAAGCTCATCGTCGGACTTGCTGGTACCGTTAAAGATGATCTGGTCGGGACGAAAGCCGACACGCAGCGCTTTGAAGAGCTCGCCGCCGCTGTTTACTTCGATATCGATTCCCGAATCGAGCACGACTTTGAGGATCGCCATGTTTGAGTTTGCTTTCGAGGCGTAGCAAAACTTGATCGGCCGATCCACCGCTTCGGCGGCGCGTTGTAAACGGGCGATGTTGTCGCTAATGCGATTTTCAGAAAAGACAAATAGGGGAGAGTTAAAATCCTTTACCAGTTCGAGTGTATCGACACCATTAACAGTCAGGTGATCGTCACGCACTTCCAGGTAACCTGGTATGGACCATGCAGGACATGAAGTAGCTATCATCCTTGATTTTGCAACTCCAGATTTGGGCCGCAGATAAACGCAGACGAACGCAGATCAGAGCTTTTCTGATCCGCGTTCATCTGCGTTTATCCGCGGCTCAGTTTGAACGACCGAAATTGTAACTCAGGGTACCGCTAACTCTGACGGGCTCTCCCATCAACAGCGTCGGATTGAATCTTGCCAGTCGCGCCGCATTCATTGCCGCGGCGTGCAGGTGTTGTGGGCCAGAGACCGCCCGCGCATCGATCACGCTTCCTTGCTCGTCGACCAGGACCTGGACCAGCACAACGCCGGCAGCCTCGCCCGCCGGAACTTCCGGCACCGGCAAGTAAATGGCTTTCGCATTCAACATGCCACCAGCGATAGGACCCTTCTTCTGGTTTGGCTGTCCCTGATTCTCCTTGTTCTGATTCGTCTGTCCCGGGTTCTGCGGTTGATTGTTCGCGGTGGTGGGCATCGCAGTGTTGGGATCAGTGTTTCCCTCTGCGCCGTTTGCAGGCGTTGCCGGAAGCTCGCCTTCCGGTTGTACCTGATTCTGTTGATTCGCGGTATTTACGTCTGTTGCTGTAGCCGCGGTTTTAGGTGGTTCCATCTGGCGTTCAGGCAATACAAACGAGCTGAGAAACTTCTCTTCGAGCGCTTCATCTTTCCTGGTGTTGAGTGAAACGATGGCGTAGAAACGCTTCCTCGTAACAAACGCATTCAGGGACCCGCTCAAGTCGCCGATTGTCAGCTTATAACTTCTGCCGGTATGACCATGAAACGGGCGACTACTCACGAGGGTCAGCTTGGTGAGAGCCTCTTTAGATCGGACCTTCGCCGGGAAAAAATTTTTGAATGCATCAACGTAAGAATTGAATCGCGCAAACTCGGTGTACTGTGCAGGGTCTGATTTGATGCCGCTCAACGAGACGATGCCGATAACTGGTCCGGCTGACGACGTAGCGAGATACGTCCGCGCGTTGAGTTCCATCTTGTGATACGGAAATGTAGTTGTCTCCGTGGTCGGGTTTTTCGGCATTAAGACAGTGAATTCTTCGTTTTCAGGGCTCAGTGTTTCCCATTCAGACCAGGCATCAGCGGGCTTTTGAACCTGCGCCGAAAGCGGCAGCGCCGTTAGCAGAACGATCGCAAGCGCCAAGTGTAAACGACGAAAGTGCATGTCATTACCTCCTCAGGTTGGATGTTGGCGACTCTATCTGCGGGCCGGGACACTGTCAAGAGGACGATCAGTTTTAGCCGCAGATTACGCCGATTACGCAGATTGATCTGCGTGAATCAGCGTAAATCTGCGGTTAAACTGTCTTCGCTTTTTCCATATCTACGAGGACACGTCGCAGAATCTTTCCTGACGGCGACTTCGGTATTTTGTCGACAAATTCAAGATGTCGGATGCGTTTGTGCGGCGCGACTCTTTCCGCCACAAAATCGAGCAACGATTGGGGCTCGATCGGCTCTTTCAGAACGATGATTCCCTTCGGCACTTCGCCGGCTTCGTCGTCAGGGTAGGGAATCACCGCGGCGTCCGCGACTGAAGGATGCGACAGCAACACTGCTTCGAGCTCCGCGGGCGCCACCTGGA
Organism: Pyrinomonadaceae bacterium; assembly: GCA_035275005.1. Classification (GTDB taxonomy): domain Bacteria; phylum Acidobacteriota; class Blastocatellia; order Pyrinomonadales; family Pyrinomonadaceae; genus PSRF01. The sequence goes on from DATENQ010000471.1 coordinate 7,032, forward strand.
GTCCTTTATATTTGATCAACTCCTTCGCGCGATCGACTATGAAGAAGTGTCCATCTTCATCCGCGTAGCCGATGTCGCCGGTGTGTAACCAGCCGTCAGAGTCGATAGTCTGCGCGGTCGCTTCCGGATTGTTCAGGTAACCGATCATGACCTGCGGCCCACGCACGCAAACCTCGCCTTTTTCGCCCGGACCCAGGGGTGCTCCAGTCTCGAGATCGATGATCTTGCACTCCGTGTTCGGCGCGGGAACTCCAACCGAGCCAAACTTGATGTCCAGCGGCGGCGCGGGTGATGAATGCGTGACCGGACTCGTCTCCGTCATTCCGTAACCCTGCCGAACGGTGATTCCAAGCCGGTCCATGCACGCGCGAGTTAAGTCTTCGCCCAACGGTGCGGCGCCGGAGAAGATCGTTTTGAGATTTGGTAGTCGGTAGTTATCGACGATCGGATGCTTACTCAGGGCCAGTACGATTGGTGGCACGAGGTGCGCAAGCGTTACTTCGTAATCCTGCACTGCTTTTAAAAACGATTCCAGATCAAAACGCGGCATCAACACAACTGTCGAGCCGCTATACAGGCCCATGTTGAGAACCACGACCAGGCCATAGATATGAAAGAGTGGCAGTATGCAAATCAACGTGTCGGTTTCGTAGAAGTAGCAGAGCCCTTCCATCTGGCGAATGTTTGCGACGAGGTTGTGATGAGTGAGCATCACGCCTTTGGGAAGACCCGTGGTTCCGCTTGAATACGGCAGAGCGATCAGATCTTCGCGAGGATTGATCGGGGTTTGCTCGGCGCGACCGTTATCGACCAGAAGCGTGTCGAACGGCGTTGCGCCCGGCGCCGTTCCGAATACAAAGAGCTCGTCAATCATTCCGTGTTTGACTGCCTCGACTGCTTTTTCCGCACAGGCCGGGACTGTCGCCAGAAAACGCGCGCCGGAATCTTTGAGTTGATGCGCAATCTCGTGCTTCGTATAAAGCGGGTTGATTGGCGTTACGATTCCGCCTAAAGTCGCCACGGCGTGAAACGCGATGGCATACTCCGGACAGTTTGGGCTAAGAATGCCAAACACGTCGCCTTTCTTAAAACCACGTTGCGCAAGGTTGTAGGCTGCGATGGCGATCGAGTCTGCCAGTTCGGTGAAAGAGACTTTGCGGCCCGTTGGACCATCGATCAGGGCCGGTTTGTCGCCGAGCTCTTGAGCGCGGTGCAGGACGAAAGGCGTAAGCGCAGTTTCAGGAATTGATACGTCTTGATACGGGCCTTTAATGATCATGTTTTCTTGTGGGTAATCTGTGTACTGTGGATTGATTCTAATTATTTGTATCTGAAAAGAGAAATGAAATGTCTCAAACCGAGAACCGCCCCCTCAACATTATCTGCTTAGCGACGTATTTCAAAGGCGCTGATTTTATTCACGAGTGTAAAGCTCACGGCTGCCACGTCGTCCTGATCACGAAAGAGAAGATGCTCAAGGAAGACTGGCCGCGCGAGAGCCTTGACGACCTGATTGCCGTGCCGAACGATGCCGGTCCTCCACTATTCATCGATCTGCTCGCCTTCCTGGCGCGCAAAGCCAGGATAGATAGAGTGGTTGCGCTCGAGGAGTTTGACGTTGTTACCGCGGCTTTGATGCGCGAACACTTGTGCTTGCCTGGTTTGAGCAGCTCGAGCGCCAAGGTTTTTCGCGACAAGCTTTCGATGGCGGTCTACAGCCAGCGAGCGGGAATTAACGTGCCTGAGTTTGTGCCGCTCGTCAACAGGGAAGAAGTTGATGAATACATGAAGCGTGTTCCCGGGCCGTGGGTGATCAAGCCGCGCTCGGATGTTTCTGCGATAGGCATTCGTAAGGTAAGCGAGCCGATTGAGGTTTGGCGCGCGATTGATGAAATGAACGAGCGCGAGAATCTGCGCGAGCGTGCGTCGTACTATGTGCTGGCGCGGTTTATTCCGGGCGAAGTGTTTCACGTCGATTCGGTGGTTAACGATGGCAGGGTTGTGTTTGCCGGGACGAATCAGTATGGACGACCGCCGCTGCAGGTGGCGCACCAGGGTGGCGCTTACGTGTCGCGCACGCTCGAGCGTGGCTCGGCAGATGAGAAGACGTTGCTGGCGACGAATAAGAAATTGATTCGCGCGCTTGGGTTGGAGCGCGGGGCCACGCACGCTGAGTTCATCAAGAGCGATGCGGATGGAAAATTTTACTTTCTCGAGATCGCCGCGCGCGTTGGCGGTGCTTACATTGCGGAAGTGCTTGAAGCGGCGTCAGGCGTGAATTTGTGGCGTGAGTGGGCGAAGCTCGAGATTGCCGATGGCAAAGCACCGAGGATCACGGCGCAGCGCAAGGAGTATGCGGGGATAATATTGTCACTTGCGAAGCAGGAATATCCGGACACCTCGGCGTACGTAGAAGATGAAATCATCTACCGCGTCAAGAAGCGACACCACGCCGGCCTCATCGTCCGGGCTCCACGCCTCGAGCGAGTCAACGAGTTACTTGATCAATACGGTCATCGCTTCGTGGAAGACTTCGTCGCCGTCGCCCCACCCCCCGAAAGACCGGAATAGGCCGCGGATTTACGCAGATTAACGCAGATTTGCGGTAGATCTGCGTGAATCCGTGTTCATCTGTGGCTGTAAATATTTGTCCAGCCAGTCAAGCACGGTGTGGAACCAGAGTTGGGAGTTCTGGGGTTTGAGGACCCAGTGGCCCTCGTCGGGGAAGATCAATATCTTCGAATCGATGCCTTTGCGTTGCACCGCGGTAAACAATTGCATCCCTTCGCCAATCGGTACGCGGTAGTCGAGCTCGCCGTGGATGATCAGGATCGGGGTGTTGAAATTCTGCACGAACTTGTGTGGTGACCAGCGGCTATACATCGCCGGGTTGGACCAGGCTGTGCCTTTAAACTCCCACTCCGGGAACCAGAGCTCTTCCGTGGTGCCGTACATGCTCTCGAGGTTGTACACACCGTCGTGCGAGACGAGCACTTTGAAGCGGAACCGCGGATCGTTGTTGTGTCCGAGGATCCAGTTGATCATGTAACCACCATAACTCGCCCCAGCCGCGCCAATGCGATTGCGATCGATGAACGAGTTGCGACGCAGAACGTCCGCGACGCCATTCATCAAATCGACGTACGGCTTCCCACCCCAATCGCCACTAATCTCATTTACAAACTGCTGTCCATAACCGGTCGAGCCACGCGGATTGGGCATGAACGCAACGTAACCCGCGTTCGCAAACACCTGCGGGTTCCAACGGTAGCCCCAGTTGTCATTCCACGCGCTCTGTGGTCCGCCGTGAATCAACACGACGAGCGGATACTTCTTGCTAGGATCGAAGTTTGTAGGCTTCACGATGTAGCCATGGATCTTCTTACCCATCGCTCCGGTCCATTCAACCTCTTCCGCCGGCTTCAGGTTGGCCCGTCGCATCAACTCCGCATTCACCGAAGTCAACGCGGTCAACCCGGTGCCATCCGCATTCGACGTGTAAATCTCCGCCGGCGACGCCATCGAGCTCGACGAGAACACAAGCGCTTTGCCATCAGGCGTGACGCGAAGACTGCCGGCAAAAACATTTCCAACGACCTTCTTCGGCACGCCGCCGCCGATCGGAATACTGAAGATCGGGCTCTTGCCTCGCTCGCCGGCAGTGAAGTAAATCGTGTTTCCATCCGGCGAAAGCACTATCTCATCCACCTGCTGATCGAATCCTTTGGTCAGCTCAACGCTGGTACCAGTAGCGCGGTTGTAAGCCATCAAGCGCCAGCGATCTGCTTCAAAGCCAGCGGTCACTTGCGAGCGGTACAGGATGAACTTGCCGTCGCGCGTGTAAACCGGACCAGCATCGTAACCCCTGTTCCGAATGGTGATGTTCTTCGCCGGTCCACCCGCGAGCGGCATCACGAAGATGTCGCTGTTGGTTGATATCGCTTCAACTTTGTCCGGATTGCGCAGGTACGCAATCTCGGATGAGTCAGGCGAGAAGGCATAGTCGACACCAGTTGAAGCAGCGTACGGCGGTGAATCAAAATCGCCGGTAGTCAGGTCACGCGCGGTGCCGCCTTTACTCGAGACTACGAACACGTGCGTGCGTTTCACGTCGCGCCACTCGACCCAATGTTTGTAGAGCAGCCGCGTGACAATGTGAGCCTTAACTTTGCTATTCTCCGCTTGCTCGTCTCGCTTTTTGTTGCAGTCGTCGTTGTCGCAGTCGGGATAGACGTCTGACGTAAACGCGATCCACTTTCCGTCAGGCGACCACACCGGCGCCGCGGCGCCAGTTGAGATCCTGGTAACCTGCTCTTTGTTGTCACCATCGCTCTCCATCACCCAGACCTGGCTGCCGGTGGTGAAAGCGATCTTCTTCCCGTCCGGCGACCAGCGCGGCGACGACGATGAGCGATCGCCGGAGGTCAATTGCTTGATGTCGCCGCCTTCGAGCGACTTCGTGTAGATCTGAGTCACAATGCGATTGGCGTCGAAATTGACGTCGCCAATCGTGAATGCGACACGCTTGCCGTCTGGCGAGACCTGCGGATCGTCGACGCGTCGAACTTTGAGCAGTTCTTCGACTGTGTAGGTCCGGTTTTGGGCCGCGACGAGCGGACAGAGACTAAGAAACAAGATGGGAAGTAGGACAACAAAACGCTTCATGGTCTTCCTCGAGTAAATGGATTTTGAATCATTTGGGAAAGCGTGAGTATTATGAGCCACAGATGAACACAGATCAAAGACAACCCACGGATTTTCACAGATCACGTACATGATTCGTCGCATAATTGTCGCCCTCGTGAGACTGGCGCTGAGGATTTACTTCCAGCGCATCGAAGTTACCGGCCTGGAACACGTTCCGACCGATACGCCCGTTATTTTCGTTCTCAACCATCCAAACGCCCTCGTCGATCCGGTGTTTCTGCTGTGCCTCACGCCGCGCCGCGTCTCGTTCCTCGCGAAGGCGCCGCTGTTTCGCATGCCCGTCATCGGATACTTAGTCAAAGCGATGGATTCACTGCCGGTTTATCGACGACAGGACGAAGGCGAAGACGTTTCCAAAAACGAGGAGACGTTTATCGCCGCGCGGAAGCTCCTCGCTCGCGGCGGAACGATCGGCATCTGCCCGGAAGGCGTTTCGCACGACGCGCCCGGGTTGAAACCGATCAAAACCGGCGCCGCGCGTATTTCTCTCGCCGCGGTCTCGACCGGCGAAGTCTCAAATCTGAAGATCGTTCCAGCCGGACTTTACTACACGTCAAAGACAAGCTTTCGCAGCGACGCACTGCTCTATTTCGGAAATCCAATCGACGTAGAACCCGTTACCCTCGAACCCGACGGCACTCCA
>DATENQ010000472.1:0-3977 GCA_035275005.1 Pyrinomonadaceae bacterium
TGGAGCAAAGTATGGATCGGGTTGGGAATGGGAAGACTTGACGTGGTACTACGGCGCGGAAGTCACGCCTCTCACCGTGAACGATAACGCGCTCGATCTTTTTGTGAAGCCCGGTCCGGCAGTGGGCCAGCCCGCGGTGATAACAACCGGCCCGCCAGATCCGCTACTGACGATCGTCAACAAAGTGGTCACGTCGGCAAAAGGCCTGAAGCGCGAGCTTTCGGTTCACCGCGGTTTGGGTGAAAACACGATCACGATCACCGGCAGCATCGCCGTCGACGACCCCGGTTATCGCGGCGGAATCGGAATCTCTCATCCCGCATTGCTCTTCGTTTACTTACTACGAAACTCGCTGGCGCAGAAGGGCATTGTGATTACCGGTAAATCACGCACTACCGGCGAGGTGCAGCCCGCGCTTATGACGGGAGTAGCAATCTCCGGCACCAACGGATCGGCGCCTCCGTTTCAGAATGAGATCGCTACGTTTCAGTCAGTGCCGTTCAGCTCGATCGCCGCGCAAACGTTGAAGCCGAGTCAGAATCTCTACACCGAGCTCATCCTGCGCACGCTCGGCAAAGTGACGCCACCACCCGCGACCACTTCGAACATGGCCCGGACCTCTGAAGCGCTCGGTCTTGAAGCTGTGAGGGCGTTTCTGAAAACGGCAGGCATCACACCGGAAGCACTCGTGCTCGACGATGGCTCAGGACTCTCGCGCAGCGACATGGTTACTGCCGAAGCGTCGGTGCAGTTGCTGACGTTTATGAGCAAGCATCGCTACGCGTCCGTGTTTCGTGATGCGTTGCCAATAGCCGGCGTCGACGGCACCTTGCGCAGTAGAATGAAAGGCACGCCCGCCGAGAACAACCTGCGCGCGAAGACTGGTTCGCTGAGCTCAGCCGCGAGCCTTGGCGGCTACATGACAACCGCCGCCGGCGAAAAGCTTGCATTCACGATCATGGTCAACAACTACCCGCGAGACTTCGATCCGCGTTCAGCGTGTATTGATCCGATCGCCGTGTTAATCGCATCATTCGCCGCCAAGCCTGAATAGATTAATGCAGCCACAATTCACTAAATTCCACGGTCTGGGAAACGACTATCTCGTCTTCGAAGCGGAGCAGCTAAACGACATCGAAGATCTCGGTGGTTTTGCTCGTCGCATCTGCAATCGTCATTATGGCGCGGGCGGGGATGGTATCGCGATCATCGGGAAACTAAATGGCGACGAAGCCGACTTCAGTTGCCGCATCTTCAATCCCGACGGCAGTGAAGCCGGACTTTCCGGCAACGGCACTCGTTGCGCTGTTGCGTATCTCTACTACAACGGACTTTGGACCAGGGACGAACTGCAACTCAGCACGAAGACCGGGTTGAAACGTTACTTTTTGCGCGGCCGTCCCGCGGCGGGCAAGTTTCTGTTTGAGTCGGAATTGGGCCAGCCAAAGTTCGACACGCAAACGATACCGATGTCGATCACGCCGCCGCTCGAGAAAGTTGTTGGTTATCCGTTGGAAGTGAACGGCGAGCAGTTTCCGATCACCGCGATGCAGATGGGAAACCCCAACTGCTGCATCTTTGTCGACGACTTTGACGCGCTCAACTGGCGACAGATCGGAAAAGCGATCGAGGTGCATCGGCAGTTTCCCGATCGAACGAACGTGGTTTTTGTCCGGCCGGTAGAAAGAAACTTGATCGAGTTACGGATCTGGGAGCGTGGTGTCGGTGAAACGACGGCGTCGGGCACGTGTTCGTGCGCGGGCGCAGTGGCCGCGATGGTTAACGACAAGGTCGATCGCGATGTGCGTGTCGTGATGGAAGGCGGCGAGGTCCGAATCAAGTGGCGAGCGGACGGCGAAGTTGTGATTACCGGAACGGCTGAAGTAGTCTATTCAGGGCAGTGGCTAGCTTCGCCGCAAGAAGATGAAAAGCCACAAAAAGGCACATAAGGCACAAAGTTTATGCTCCGAATCTCCCCCATCATTTTGGCGCTGTTATTAACCACCGCCTGTGGCGCAAAGGCGGTTACTGAGACAGAAGCCAAGCCACCACCGCCGCCACCAAAACCTCCGAGTTCCGTGCCGGCGTGGCTCGGAAACGCCTCGCGCAGCTTTTACGGCACCGGTCCGTGGTCTGACCGACCACTGGAAATCGTCTGGGAGTTTAAAACGAACTGGACCTCCGGGCGCTTGCACAAAGATCCGTGGGGCGGCTCGAGTTGGCCTGGCCAACCATCCGTCGACGAACGATACGTTTACTTCGGTTCCGCGGACGGCAATCTCTATTGCCTCGACGCGCGTGACGGCACACTCATCTGGAAGTACAAAACTGAGGACAGCCTCAAGGCGACGCCAACCATCGTTGGCGACCGCCTGATCGCCAGCGGTCTTGATCACTATATCTACTGCATCGACGCCCGTAACGGCACTCTCATCTGGAAGTACAAAACCGGATTCGAAGTCGACTGCTCCGCCGCCGTGATTGATGGCCGCGTCTATTTCGGGGGCGAAGACGGATTCTTCTACAGCCTGAATCTCGAAGATGGCGCGCTGATCTACAAAACCGAGCGACTCGGCTCGATGGAAGGCAGTTTTTCCGTCGTCGACAACAACGCATACATCGGCACTGAGCAGGGCGACTTGTATCGTCTCAACCTCGCCGACGGCTCGACTGTTTGGAAAGCCCGCATCGGCGCCGACTCCGATTCGACTCCCGCTGTTTACGAAGGCAAGGTTTACACAGCCGCTGAGAATGGCTACGTCTATTGTTTCCGCCAGAGCGACGGCCAGCTTATTTGGAAGTACCAGGCCGTCGGCGGCACGGGCAAAGAGAAGAGCGGCTTCTGGGCGAGCCCGATCGTGGCAGACGGCAGAGTTCACATCGGATCAAGCAACGGCTATTTGTACTGCCTGACGGCAGACAAGGGCGAAGTGGTTTGGCGGTACCGCGCGAAGGCAGCGATCTGGGGAACGTCGCCGCTAGTCGATGGCCGTCTTGTGTTTGGCGACAAGGCCGGCTGGATACATTCAATATCAGCAGCGGATGGTCAACCGATCAGTGAGTTGAAGATCGGTGATAATATCAATGCGACGCCCGCGATTCTTAACGGGCGAATTTACATCGGCGCTTTCAATGGGAAGCTCTACTGTTTGAAGTAGCTTGTTAATCTATCTCGTAGACAACACGATCGACGGCCAGGGAGCGAGCCCGCGCGAAGTTCGGGCCGTTCTCGGCAGACTGATTCCCGGTCTCGAAATCCTCATCGAGCCGTTCCACAACGTTTCGCTCGAAAGAGTTCGGAGCCTGCGTCCATCTCACATCATCCTGAGCGGACAGAGTCATCCGTGGGAGATGTACACGCCTGAATCGCTGGCCGGCGTCTTTGCAGTTATCAAGCAAGCGAGTCAACCCATACTCGGGATTTGCGGCGGTCATCAGCAGATCGCTTTGGCTTACGGTGCGAAGGTCGGGTTGATGGGGCGAATTGAACCGGGTGAAGGTTACAACGGCGCGAAACGTGAGCGTGGTTTTCTGTCCATTCAAAATACAGGCGACGGTCTTTTCAAGGGACTGCCTGCTGAGCTAACTGTCTGGCACAACCACTGTGACGAAGTAAAAGAACTGCCCGACGGGTTTCGCGCGACTGCGTCAAACGAGACTTGTCAGATCCAGGCCATGCAGCAGAAAGGTCGCCGGCTCTACGGTGTTCAGTTTCATCCCGAGCTCTTTGACGAGCAGTATCCTGAAGGTCGTCAGATCGTCGAAAACTTCCTACGTCTATAGCGATTTCTCACGCAAAGACGCAAAGTTCACGCAAAGACGCAAAGTTCACGCAAAGGCGCAAAGTAAGACTCCGGCTTTCCTTTGCTGTCTTTGCGTCTTAGCGTGAAAAATTCCTTGAGTCGATGTGACTGTATCGATTTTTCCTAAGTCGCAGTATTTCACTAATTACGCCCAACACTGTTTAATTTCTCACA
>DATENQ010000473.1:0-27923 GCA_035275005.1 Pyrinomonadaceae bacterium
GCCACAGCTCTTCATCTCTTCAAACTGCGTGGCGAAGCGGCGGCGCAGGTTGTGAACCAGCCCTTCGAACATCTTGCGAAAGTGGCGGTTCTCGAATTCGAGCACGTCGATGTACATCAGCAGCCAGAAGTCGTGGTGATCGTTCACCATCTTCTTGATCTGCTTGCCGAAGCGAATGAGCGACTCGGGCTTTAGCGGCTCCTCGATCTCGTCGAAGATTGAGCGCAGACGGCCGTCGATGGTCGTCTGATACTTCTCAATGATCGAACCAAGAATCTCTTCCTTGGTGCGGTAGTAGTTGTAGACATTGCCGAGCGAAGTCCCTGCCCGCGCGGCAATGTTGCGCATCGAGGTGGCGTGAAAACCCTGCTTGATGAAGAGCTGCCTGGCCGCCTCTTCGATACGACTCTTGTTCTTCTCTATCGCGCTGGGACTGAGTTTTGGCATCCGCCTATAAAAACGAACGTCCGTATTTTATTTAGATTCGCACCCGTGTCAAGCTTTAGCCAATGGAATTTACGGATGGACACGGATTATTGTGCGATCCGGAAGCTGCCGATGTTGCTGACGTGGCCGTGGGCCAGGATTGCTAATGTGACGGTGCCCGGAGGCAGCGCGTTTGGTAGCCTGATTACTACCTGCGTGAACTCCGTGTTCGGTACAGCACGCAGATCTTCCGCAGGGACGTTGAAGATCTGGTTATTACTACCAACCAGACGAACGATCACGGCTGACACCGGCTCGCCGGGATTCAGTTGCAGGCTCCGCGCAAAGAGAACCACTCGCGTATTTCGATCGCCGCCCGGATTCCAGTCATCGACCCTCATCACGTGGAACGGATCTCTGAGATGAAGTGAAGAATCCAGAGCTACAGCCTGATTGATGCCCGGTCCCGATTCTTCAAGAATCAACTCCAATTCATCGTCATTGATAATGAGCCCTTCCGGATCTAAAAAGGGCAACGTGGCGTTCGATGGATTCGAAAGCCTGACGAGGAAGAATTCATTCAGCTCCGCGCTATTGTCGCCACAGATGTTTACCGGAATAACAGTCGTGAACTGGCCCGGCTGGAATGTGAACGTCCCTGATTTTGCTTCGTAGTCAGTCCCTTGATTACCGCACAAAGCGCCGCCCGTCGCAGTACCATTCGCGGTAGCAAAATCAACGCTGACTGTCCGGCCAGTGGCGGCGGAGAGAATCAGGTTGAACATCATTTGTTTGGTCGTGCCCGAATTGCCCTCAATTGCAAAGCCATCGGTCATAAACAAGAACGGAACCGTCGTTACGTCCTGAACGGTTATCACCATCGTGTTTGGCGTGCCCAACGCCTCGAGATTAGCAGTGTGCAACGAGACGGTGAATGTTTCATCCGGCTCCGTGACAGCGTCTTCGGCAATTGGAATCTGAAAAGTCTTGCTGGTCTCGCCGTTGCCGAAGTTCAGCGTTCCGGATGTCGCCGTGTAATCCTGACCGGCAACGGCAGAACCATCCGCGGTTGCATAATCGACCGAGAGAGGACCCGCGCTGCCACCGGTGCGTAGCACGGTTATGGTAGCGAGATGAAGATCCTCGATTATCTTGAAGTCACTCAAACTGAACTGCACGCTTCCGGTTACACCCGTCGCATCACCACCCGAAAACTCTGAGGTGTTCCCATTCTGATCGGTAGCGGTTGCCGTGATCACGCGTCCTGCGGCCAGTACCTCCGGGAAAGTCACGTCGATAGTCGCGTCGCCGTTGCCGTTGGTGTTTACGGATGTCGTGTTGAAGAATAGTGCGCCTTCGCCATTTCCCGACGGGTCCAACGCAGCACTCGAATAGAAATCGATTTGGAACGTGGCGTTTGCTGTGGACTTCAAAGTTCCCTGAATCCTGGTGTTTCCACTCACTTCGACCGACGTCAACACCGGGAAGTTCTGCAACAGGTTTGCCCCCGTATCCAATTCAGTCGGGTCGTTAACTGTAATGCCATCGCCACCCAGATCGATCCCCAGGTCACCGTTTGAAAAGATGGAATTGCCGCGGATGGAATTGCGCGTACCGTCGAAGAAGATCTCGATGCCCGCACCACCATTAAAAGCAATCTTGTTGGCAGCCCCGCTTTGCATGCCGCCGATGATGTTGTTTGTCGAATTCGAGATTAGGATGCCATCGGAAGTGTTCGGAAGCGGCGCCGTGCCGAGTGCATTCAAACCGATAATGTTTCCCTGCACCGTCGTTCCTGTAGATTCACTGGTGCTCGAGGCTCCGAGATCCACACCCACACGATTGCCCGAGATCACATTTCCGGAGCCTGGAGTTGTTCCTCCTATCAAGTGGTTGTTGTCTGTGACGGAAACACCGACCGCGTTACTGGTGAAGGCATGAGTGCCGGTCACATCTGTGCCGATATAGTTGCCTTGGACAATCGCTCCTGGACCGGCGCTATTGAAACCGGCAAAAACGTTTACAAACAAGTTTCCGGCAATCACGTTTCGCGCCTCGGGAACAGTTCCGCCAACCAAAGCATTGTTCCCGGCAATGACGCCGACGCTGTTAGGTAAAGCGACCGTGCCGGTGATATCTGTGCCGACGTAATTACCCTGAAACTTGCTTCCGTTACCACTTAACGTAACGCCTTCGCCTTCGCTACCGGAAATAATATTCCTGGCGGCCGGCGTCAGCCCACCGATAAGTATGTTCGTACCGAAGGCACTGATACCCGTTGAATTAGGAATCGATTTCGTGCCGGTTACGTCCGTTCCGATCAGGTTGCCTTGAATAACTGTTCCGGAACCGTTGGCAGTCATTGCTCTTGAGTTTCCGGAGATCAAATTGCCGGCGCCGGGCGCAGGTCCACCGATAACATTGTCGCTGAACGATGCGCTCTCGATACTGACTCCGCTGATGCCGTTACCGAGCGCCGTCGTGCCGGCTGCGTTTGTACCTACGAAGTTACCTTGAACAGTGTTGCCGGTGCCGAATATCGCAATGCCGCTGAATGTACTCGCGGAAACAACGTTGCGCGCGGTGGCAGTGGTTCCTCCGATTAGATTGTTTGACGAATTGTTGAGCACAATTCCGGAGTTATTCTTTCGCGCGGTAGTACCGTCGGCGTCGATGCCGATGTAGTTGGCCTGAATAACGTTGCCGTTGCAATTGCTCAACACGAGACCACTACCGAAATCGAAGTTGCCAATCGCCAGTCCCTTCACGGTGCTGCCGCCGGCTTTGATAATCAGACCACTGCCACTGTGGGCAAGTGTTCCATCGATTTGGATGAGCGGTGAGCCTGCGTATCCGGGTTGGGTTGTGCCGTCAATAACGATCGCGTCAGTGATTTCCGGAAGGGCTACCAACAAGTCGATGACCTTCACTCCCGACCCGGGGATATTGAATGTAACGATATCCTTGCCGGTGGTGGCGTTCGCATTAAGAATTGCGTCGCGCAAAGATCCGGGACCGTGATTGTTAACATTCGTCACCACGAAATTTTGACGAGTGGCGGTGAAGTTTGCTGTTTGCGGAGCGCTCAGGTTGTTGAAGGTCTGGCTTGGTGCAGTGAAAGTAAAACCAAGACTCGAAGGTGTCACGGTGTAGTTGCCGCCGCCGGCGAGCTCAAATGAATAGTTGCCGTTACTATCGGTGGTCCTTTGTCCGGGCTGAGATCCGCTCAGTGTAATGGCGACTCCAGGCAATCCAACACCGTTCTCAGTTACCTGACCACTGATCGTGAAGAACGAAGCGTTCGTTGCTGTCGCGGTAAAATCCAGAACTTGATCGCTGTTCAGGTTGTTGAATATCTGACTCGACGGCGCGATCGTGAAATGCGGTTTGGTCGCACTTACGGTAAAACTTCCTCCTTCGCGCAAACGTGAAAACACGTAAAACCCATCGCCTTCGGTCGTAAGCGAAGTTATCGACGGGCCATCAGTCAAAACCACCTCAACTCCAGCGACAGGCGCGTTGCTCCCGTCAAGGACGTGACCGCTGATGAGATATGACATTGACAGCTTCGAAATGAAAGCTTCGGTGCCTCCGCGATTCAAAGGTTGATAGGCACCCGGAGTGACCGGGAAGTCCGAGGAAAAGGCCAGACCGGTAACGTAGGCATTACCGGTTGAATCCACAGCAATCCCAAACCCCTGAGCATTGACTGGGAGAAAAAATGGCGTTGGCGAGCCGCCAATGAAAGTCGAATAAACCAGGGCGCTGCCTGCCGGATTGATCTTGGTGACAAACGCATCGTCGTCACTCACGGGTGTTGATGCCGCGTGCAGGGTTGAAGGCTTCAGAGGATCAATTGCGAGCACGTGTGCGGACGGCTCGTTGAGGCCTTTATTCATTGGAACCCAGGTTTGTCCATTGTCCGTGCTCTTGAGCACTCCGTGGAGCAGCGAAGATTCAGAAGCAGGCGCCAGGAAATAAAGTGTCGATGAGCTTACCGGATCGAAAACGATCTTACCCGTGGAACCTGATAGAGACGGGACCGCGGACCAGTTATCTCCACCATCCGTGCTCTTAAAAATGCCCGTGCTCGTCGCGGTGTAAAGCAGTCCAGCGGTAAGCGGACTTATCCCAACCCACTGAGCATTCGATCCTGTCTGATTCAAGCTTACAGATTGCCACGTCGCCCCGGAGTTGGTACTTCTAAAAACACCACCGGCGCTCGACAACTCCGCCGCATAAACGGTGGTATGGTTAAACGGATCGACCGCCAAAGAAGCTGCAAACGAAGGTGGAGTCGTGGTCGCCGTCCAGTTGTCCGCGCCGTTAATAGTTTTGTGAATTGAACTACCAACCGGCCCGGCATATAACGTCGCCGGTGTCACGGGATCGATAGCTAGACTGATGACACTACTGTTAGCCAATCCAGTCTTGCGCACGTTCCAGCTGCTTCCGCCGTCAGTAGTCTTATAAACGCCATTGTTGTTGCTGTTGTTGACATCGCTTCCGGCTACATAGAGTGTGGACGGCGTCAACGGATCGATAACAATCGCACTGATCCGGCGGGCGTTCAGGCCATTGTTCACTGCCGACCAGGTCCTGCCGGCATTAGTGCTCTTGAAGACTCCATTTCCCGTTCCCGCGTACAGAATCCACGGTTGGAGTGGATTAATAACGATATCCAGTACGGCTTCCGCCGCGAAGCCGTAATTGTCGTTGCTCCAGTTGGCCGCTCCATCAATGCTCTTATATATAGGACTTCTTGTGCGTAGCGCGCCCGCTGTGATCGGAAATTCGAGAGAGTTGGTAATTCCGGTCACGTACGCGTTGCCTGTCGAGTCGACCGCTATGCCGTTACCGAAGTCGGCGCCTGTTCCACCCAGGAAGGTCGAGTAAACAAGCCCCGAGCCCTGGCTGTTGATCTTAGTTACAAAGACTTCTGCTCCACCAATGATAGTTGCTTGGATTGGATTAAGCGTGGGGAAATTCACCGAAGAAGTCGAGCCTACGACGTAGGCGTTGCCGGAAGCGTCCACGGCAATTCCATTACCCAAATCGCCGGTAGAGCCACCGAGATAAGTCGAATATACAAGTGCACCGCTGGTCGTGAGTTTAGTTACGAAGGCGTCGCCAAAGAAACCGACCAATGTTCCCTGAAACGCATTCGCCAGGGGAAAGTTTGTTGAGTCGGTTGCACCCGTCACGTAGACGTTGGCCGACGTATCCAGGGCAATGGCATTTACATGATCGCAGCCCGTACCGCCGAGGTACGTCGAGAAAACGTAGGACGGAGCGGATGAATCAATCTTGGTGACAAATCCGTCACCACACCCCTGTGTTGAACTGAGATTGGACTGGAATGCATTTACTGTCGGAAAGTTTGTTGAGAAGGTCGATCCAGCGACATAGATGTTTCCGTTGCCATCCACGGCGATGCCACTGGCAGCGTCGTCGTTAGTTCCCCCCAGCAGAGTCGAAAACAACAACCCCGAGCCGGAAGGATTTAGTTTAGTGACAAAAGCGTCGCCGGAATTGGTTGCATTTCCGCTCGCGAAAAGAATAGTTGGATCAGTGGGATGGACTGCAAGTGCACGAGCTCTCAAGATCCCCAGGCCGGCGCTGGCGTTGGTCCAACTGGTTCCTCCGTTTGTAGTTTTGACAATACCTGCGCCGTCAGTAGCAGCGTAAACCGCGGAAGGTGTTGCGGCCATTGCCATAACTGCGGATGTTGGAAAACCGTTGTTGACTGGCGTCCACGAAGCTGCACCATCCGTACTCTTGTGAGCGCGGCCCTGCGAATCATGACCTACATAAATCGTGGAAGTATTGGAAGGATCGATCGCGATGGATAAAACGCTGTTGGGCCCCATACCATTGTTCATCGGGGTCCAGGTGCTGCCGGCATTCGTGCTTTTGAAGATACCCGTGCTGAGTGTGCCCGCGTAGACCGTAGCAGGCGCTGTTGGATCGACTGCGATAGCGCGGACATTCGGGGAAAAGGGTGTGGTACCGAAGTTCATCGCGGTCCAGGTGGCGCCGCTATCTGTGCTTTTAAATCCGCCCACTACCGAACCAACATACATCGTGGAAGGAGTGACGGGGTCGAAGACGATACAAAACGGAGTTATGAAGTTCACCGCATTATTAAGCACGCTCCAATTGTTTCCGCCGTCAGTTGTTTTGTAGATACTTCCGTTTGGAAATCCGGCATAAAGAACTGATGAGTTGGTGGGATCCACCGCCATCGCACTGGCTTGTGGAAAGGTATTTAAGCCTGTCAGCGGCGTCCTGGTCCACGTTGCTCCGCCATCGGTACTGCGATATGGCCCACTGGGAGTTCCGGCATAGATTACGTTTGGAGCGTTTGGCGCTAACGCGAGTGTAAGCACGTCACCTACGATGCCGGAGTTATTGTTTTTCCAGGTTGTGGCCGAGTCGGTGGTCTTATAAAAGTTCGAACTTGTCTTAAAGGCATTGACAGTCGGAAAGTCACTCGATGCCGTGTTCCCCGTGACGTAAGCATTGCCCGATGCGTCGACGGCGATGGACCTTCCCGTCGCGCTGGTGCTGATATAGGTTGAGTAGACCAGCGTACTACCGGTCGGGTCGAGCTTGCTGACGAATGCGCCGCTTGAATTAATTGTAGTTTTGAAAGCTCCAACCGTCGTGGGAAAGGTGCCTCCCTCGGTTGACCCGGTAACGTATGCGCTGCCCTGTGAATCAACTGCGATACTGAAAGCTTGTTCGCTATCGCCGCCTCCTAAGAAAGTCGAGTACGACAAGACGGGATCAATGACCAGCGGCTTGCCGGAATCAAACGCCTGGACTTTGAACCTGACTTCGTTTCCCTTAATTACATAGTCGCCCTTTATTTCTCTTCTGCTGCCCGTATCAGTTAGTTGATAGATCACGGGTTTGTTCAATCGTACTTCGCCGTGTTTCAAGTTGAGTAAAAGATTGCCGGTCTCGTCCAGTCTGATCTTGTCCGCTCCTTCGACGGTAAACTTTATGAGTTTGGGATTGCCGCCTGGAGCGATGACAAAGTCGTACTCGAGCTCGCGCTGGTTTCCGTAGTACACGACGTCGATACCGGGATAGATGTCTTTATAATTAACCTTGCGGTACGTCGGAACATTGCGCTGCCATTTCTCCGGATCGTTGCCGGTGAAGTAGTTGACTTTGCCGGGCAGCTCGTCCTGACCTTCGACCTGCGGACTCGCGTTAGCGCCGATCATTTTCAATCGCACGACTGAGCCTTCACGCACTTTCGTGTCAGTTCCGCGCGGCTGAGGTTTTCGCAGTGTAAGCACCGCCTCGTTAGCGGTAAGACACAGGTGATAACCGGGACCGTGTGAGAGGAACTTCACCGTCTGATCGATCTGGCCTCTGTTGGCCTCGAAGCTCAGCGGTAGTCTGCCAAAGCGGTCAGCTACTCTGGCTGTCAACGACGGATCCGTCGCCGGCATTTCGTCGTTGCGTGCACCAACAAAGATCACGCCAACGAACGTTGTGACCAGACAAACAATTCCAATAACGAGCACAACACGATTGATGCGCGAAAAGGGAGGGATGGGGGAAGTCATATTATTCAGGAAACGATCTAACTTATGGCGTGAAGTTCTGAGTTTCGTTGCTCGGGAGACCCAGGTACCTTCGAATACCGCCTGGGCCGAAACGCTGTTATTTTCGGTTTAACCGTGAGAGAAGTCAATGATTGGAAGGCACGATTTACCGGGCAAGTAGCTAAGTCTTAGTTTGCCTTCACCATGCGGAAGATACATGTCTTCCCACTTATCTATTGCGCCTGACATGCCCTGTTGGCTGAAAAAATCCGGATTTTGTGCAGTCGATTTGACGACTGCACTCGTACACGCCTCGGGCCTGGCGCTATTTGACTGGGAGCGGCCAGACCCTCACTTTCGGATTTACCATGCAATATAAGTGGCTCGGTTTCGCCGTTTCGAAGTAATTCGGCCCTTCCAAAAACAGCTCCGACTCCCAAAAGATCTCTCCCTGCTCTTCCGTGATCCGATGAACCAGCAATGTGTTTGACCAATGGCCTCGCTTTTTTATACCGAGCTTCGACAGAGTGTTTCGCCAATAGTAGGGAACATGAAAAAGGTTCTTTTGCGTAGTCGTCCCACATCGGCTCTCGAGGTATTCCGCCGAGTTTCCCGCGCGATCAACGGCTGTTGATTTTTTTACGAGTGGTGGTTCATGGTTAAACGCTACACTCCGCTATTCCTCTTGTACTGTTGAGAGGACGTAGGACGGGATTATCGTTGCGAGTATGTTTAAGTGAATCATGAGAGGTTCTCCTTTCGCTCCCGGTTGAGGTTTATTGTCGAGAAGGGACGAAAAAAGTAATGAACTAAGCGTATTTCTGAGCGGACGCACTCTAGCACCGCAGTAAGATCTGGTCAGGAGAATTCAATCCATGAAACCCACGCACAAAATGTTGACATCACTCCGCGCGCGAAGTATTTTAAGCACCTCGGAAAATTGTGATGACAGCCACGTCTTATCAACTCGTTACTTCAGCTCGTAGCAACGATCAGATGTGTGCTTGTTTGTGTTGTTGTACGCCGACGAATGAGCGGACTGATGTGTATGTGACATAGATTCAAACGCAATCATTAGCATTCACCAGGGCCGCTCCTTTCGAGCGGCCTTTTTTGTGTTTTAAAACCGCCATCAGGCGAGGAGAAAACGATGTCAAAAACCCTGGCAATCTACTACGAGCATCCCGATTGGTTTCGACCACTCTTTGCGGAACTCGGCCGCCGCGCATTTCCCTACGTGAAGCTTGATGCCACGCAGCACGCCTACGATCCGAGCGAGAACGAAAGCCGTTACGCGGTTGTGTTCAATCGCATGAGCCCGTCCGCATACCTGCGAGGCCACGGTCACGGAATCTTCTACACACTTCAGTACCTCGATCACCTGGAGAATCTCGGCACCCGAATCATCAACGCTCAGAAAGCTTTCGCGATCGAGATTTCAAAGGCGCGTCAACTCGCTCTTCTCGACTCGCTTAACCTGCCTTATCCAAAAGCGCGTGTAATTAATCATCCGGCGCTGGCAGTCGCTGCTTCGGAAGGTCTGCGCTTTCCGATCGTCGTAAAGGCAAATATCGGCGGCAGTGGCGCCGGCATTGTGCGTTTTGATTCCAGAGACGAGCTGCACGCCGCGGTCGAGGAAGGCAGAGTCAATTTAGGCATGGATCAAACTGCGCTGATCCAGGAGTTTATTCCGCCGCGAGACGGACACATCACGAGAGTCGAAACACTTGGCGGAAAGTATCTCTACGGAATCAAGGTATTCACTACCGGCGAGACTTTCAATCTCTGCCCGGCCGATATCTGCCAAACAACAAACGGCGTTGAGCTCGCGCGCGTGACGTGTCCGGTGGATGCACCTAAATCGGGTTTGCGTGTGGAAGCGTTCGAACCACCGCGAGACGTAATCAGATCGGTGGAACGAATCGTCCAGGCCGCGCAGATCGATGTCGGCGGTGTTGAGTACATCGTCGACGACCGCGACGGTTCATTGCTCTATTACGACATCAACGCACTTTCAAACTTCGTCGCCGATGCGACGCGCGTGATCGGATTCGATCCGCACGCGAGATTGGTCGATTTTCTGGAGAAGGAGGTTACGCGATGCGCTACGGTTACTGGCTCCCGGTTTTCGGCGGTTGGTTGATTCAGGCAAAGGAACTGGTGCAAGCACAAGCAGTATAGGAAGGATGAATTATGAGTACAGCAATAATTAAAGATTCAGCGCTCGAGTTGTTCGCCAATATTCCGAGATTCCGATTGGTCAATCTCAATACCCCGATCGAACCGCTCAAACGTCTTAGACGAGCGATACCTGGCGCGCCTCAGCTTTGGATAAAGCGAGACGACCTCACCGGCTATCTCGGTGGAGGCAACAAGTTGCGCAAGCTCGAATACGTGATGGCCGATGCGCGCTCGCGAGGAGCTACGACTATCGTTACCACCGGCTCGGTCACTTCGAACCTCGCGCGAAACACGGCGCTAATCGCAAAACGTTTAGGACTGAACTGTGAACTAATATTGAGCGGCGGAAACCCGGAATCGGCTCGCGCAAACTGGCGCGTAGCGGAAATGCTTGGCGTGAAGATTCATTCCGTAGCCGCGAGTCATGAGCGGTCGTCGAGAATGAAGGAAGTCGCGCGCGCGCTGGAGGAGCGTGGCGAGCGTGTTTATCAGATTCCTTTAGGCGCATCGGACGAAGTTGGATCGTTTGGAATGGTGGCCGCGTTCGAGGAGCTTGGCATTCAACAACTCGAGCTCGGCAAGCAATTCGATGCGATCGTTTTTGCAACTTCTTCGGGAGGCACGCAAGCGGGACTCGAAGTGGGAAAGAGATTATTCAACTACCATAACCTGCGCCTGCTCGGCGTCAGCGCTGACGATCCCGCCGGCTTGATTAAAGAGAACGTGTTGAAGGCAGTTGGACCAATGCTTTCAATGCTGGGCAAATCAGACGTGCCAACCGAGGATGAACTATTCGTCGACGACAACTTCATCGGCGATGGTTACGCCATATCCACTGAGGAATCTCGCGCAGCCGCTCAACTCTTTGCCGAGACTGAAGGGATACTTTTGGATCCGGTGTACGTCAGTAAAGCAGCCGCAGGCTTGCTGGCCTACTGCCGCGAAGGGAGATTCAAACCGACGGATAAAGTTCTGTTCTGGCACACGGGAGGAGTGCTAACACTGCTATAGCGCCGGCAAGAAGAATAATTAGCCACAGATGAACGCGGACGAACGCAGATCAGATCTGATCCGCGTTCATCCGCGTTCATCTGTGGCTCAGTTCTTGTTCTTTGTGCTTTTTTGCGGCCACCGATAAACTACTCGCCTCCGCCGCGGAAGCGAAAGCCTGGGCCGAAGCTGATCCATCGGTCGCGTCGGGCTTCCGCGTCGCGGAAATGGCAGGCAGGCTCGCGATGGACATTCACCCCTGGATGGTGCCCGAAGGCGTGCTGCCATAAAGTCTATGGAACCACTGGAAGAGATCCTTCAGGAAATCACTTCTTTCGAAACTCAATTGACTCGCCGCAGCTTTATTGGAGCCGCGTTACTGATTGCGGTTGCAGCAGACGTTTCACTGGGCAAGGATGACAAACGGTTCATCGATGCCGTTGCTGCTACGCTTATTCCCGCCACGGCACTACAAAGCACCGGCATAAATGTGGGCCAGAATATTGATCGACTACTGCAAAGCGGGAACGCCGATCATCGTCGAAAGGTCACGAGGTTTGTTGCCTGGTCGCAGCGGGCGTCAATTCTGTATGGCGGAGAAAAAGTTGCGCTTAACGCGCGAGGCTCGCGATTCATGCTGGTTCGTAAAATGGGCCGCACACTGTCGTCGCTCTGCTTGATCGCGTTCTGGGCAGACGAGCGTGCTCTCGCGCTCATCGACGTGCCGGAGGAGAGAGCTTGATCAGAAAACTCACAGCGGAACATCGAAGCCACATTTTTTCAGCTCGCGATCTGGATACTTCCGAGAAGTGCCGGCAAGTTTTGCAGACTTACTACGATGCCTGCGTGATCGGCTCTGGTCCAGGTGGTGCAGTAACTGCCGCAACTTTGACCCGGGCGGGTCTCAAAGTTTTGCTGGTCGAGAAAGGACCGTTCATCCCACAGGAGCAAATCAACTTTCGTGTACTCGACATGTCGAACAAGTTTGGTCATGTCGAAACAACCAGCG
Source organism: Pyrinomonadaceae bacterium (assembly GCA_035275005.1). Taxonomy (GTDB): domain Bacteria; phylum Acidobacteriota; class Blastocatellia; order Pyrinomonadales; family Pyrinomonadaceae; genus PSRF01. The sequence goes on from DATENQ010000473.1 coordinate 12,169, forward strand.
GTTATCGCACGGTGCTTTATCAGGGGAGCGCGCTCGGCGGCAGCAGCATGATTTTCGGCGCGGTGGCAATGAAGCCGAAACAATTTGTTTTTGACGAGTGGATGGAGAAAAGCGGGATAGCAGAAATCAATGCTGAAACTCTGGAGCCTCACTACCAACATGTAGCTGAGGTAATGTCGGTTACACGGCAGACAAAGAACCTGGAGAATCGACCAAACGCGGTGGTGCGTGAAATGGCTGGGGCACTCGGCAAACCAGACGATCTTGTGTTTGTAAATCGATATACGAGCGCGTGCGCGGGAATTGGTCTTTGCAATTTCGGGTGTGGTGTTGATTTAAAAGGAAACATGAGCAACAGCTTTCTGCCGCTGGCTCTCGAGACCGGAAATCTCACGGTATTGACTGATTGTGAGGCGAGGTCTGTGGTTGGCGAGGATGACAAGGGAAGTTGGACCGCTACCGCTCTGGCCGTGTCGCCGAGAGATGCCGGCAACCGAAGTGCAACTTTGATCAAGGCTCGCAGGATCATCGTTGCTGCCGGTGCGTTTTTCTCGTCCGCAATCCTTTTGCGTAGTTCGAAGTTTCCTAACCGGCAGTCGATCGGGCAAAAGGTTTACCTGCAACCTCATGCACAAGTGTTTGCGCTGTTTGACAAGCCAATGACGTCGCGAGGGACGCTCGATGATGGTCAGTATGTTCCGCATAACGGTGTTCCGGCAATTTATAACTTCCTCGGTTTTCTGCAGGAGCACCACTTTTGGTGGCTGGCTAGTATTCTGTATCCGGCAAGCCTGGCATCGTTTGTCTCGTATCTTCCGCCACAAGACCATTTCGAAATCATGCGACAGTTTCACCGCACGATGAGTCTCACAGTGACCGTGAAGGATGATCCGGCAAAGTCCCGAATTGTGTTGAAGGACGGGCGGGCACAACTCGACTTTGAGGAAAGCAAACACGATATTGAATCGTTTCGGCGCTGCTTTTTGATGGCTGCCAGGGGATTGCTGGCAGTGGGAGCGCGCCGCGTTTTTTTGCCGTTGCTGCGTCCTCCGGTAATCGAAAAACCATCCGACCTCGCAAAAATTGAGAAACTCAAATTTACTTACAACGATCTGATTTCCTATTCGGACCACACCAGCGGCGGCAATCAGTTCGGGATCGATGTACGGACAGGAGTAACAAACGCGTCGGGACTTGTGTTTGGAACGACGAATGTTTACGTGGCGGACTCGAGTTTGTTTCCCACGGCGCCTGGAGTAAATCCATCCTGGACGATCATGGCACTTGCCCGCCACGTAGCTACAGGGATTTTGAGTCGTGGATGATTAGCTTTAACGTGAATCCTCCACGGCACAAGGCCGTGGCATCTCGTCCGGAGTGAGCAAAGCCCCTGCACGACGCTTGAACCTGGCGGAGCTTGCACGAATGGCGAACATCGCGGTGCTTGTTACCGTACTGACATGGGTTCAGCTAAAATCATCTTCAAGAGGGTTTATGTATTGTCCTAACTGTGGTCAGCAACAGATCTCGGAGGAGATGAGGTTTTGTTCGCGTTGTGGCCTCGCGCTGAGCGGATTGGCAGAGTGGCTCGCGAGTGGTCGCGTGCCTGCGAAACGTGTGGATGAAAAACAGGTTGCCGCATTGTCGCCACGGCGCAAGGGAATGCGCCGCGCAGCAAAAGTGATGTTCTTAAGTGCGGTACTGTTTCCCATCTTCCTCGTGATGAGCCTGGCGGTGAACGATGGCGGGCCGATGGCGGTTCCGTTCATAGTCTTCTTTGTGGGGCTGGTGTTGATGCTTTACGCGCGTCTCTTCAGCGACAAGACGGCGCCCAAGTCGAAGCAAGCCGCTCAAACATCCGTTTTGGACTCAAACACACCACGCGGCTCGTTACCTCCGGCAGGTAACATCCCGATGCCCGACTTTGGCCGGCACCAAGTGAGAACAAACGAGTTGGCCCAACCGCCGAGTGTCACTGAGAATACAACGAGGCTGTTGGATAACGAATAGCTCTCTACCTGAGCACTGTCATCTTCGTAATCGGATGAATCTCCCAGGCGGTGGCGCGCCAGTTGTTCGGATTGCCCGGAGCGATGTTCTCGGATTCCTCGGCGTGACCGGCGTCGAAATATAACCAACCTTCAAATTCACACCAGTGGCCCACTAACTGCGCTTGTAGAGTTTTTTCAGACCAATCCATTCCCTGTTTCGCGGCCCAATCTCTTAAAGCAGGCGTGACCTCGACTACAACGTGCTCACTCTTCGACGCGCCTTTGCGGGTCGAAATCAAAATGTGGACGTCGCGGCCCCAGGGATTGAAACAGTTTGTTGCTTCAGGACCAGCATTCTCGACGTCGATCACTTCGCCCTGAATCCTGGCGGCACGGTCAGTGGACCAGCGATTAGTATCGTCACCGGGCTTAAGTAATTCAGCGAGCGCGATTCTGGTATCGAAGTCAGCAGCCTGCGGGAATGCCGTTCTATTCTTGAGGCGATGAAGCTGCCGGGCCCTGCTGGTGAGTGCAATTCCCGCGCTCGGACAATTTTGCGTGAGGACAAGCCAGACCGCGATGAAAAGTGCGACGGCAATACCGGCGGGCAGTAGTGCTCGTGTTCTGGTCAACATGATCCACAGATTACACTGAATCTGCGTAATCTGCGGATGGACTTACGGCCCGCGTCAGTTTCAATATCTCTTCGACAAGTGCTTCGGGAGTACAAGGCTTTTCAAGATAGCCCTGCGCGCCACAGTCGAGCGCAGTCTCAACCTCGAATGGAAACACCGCGCCGGAGTAGAAGAGTATCGGAGTGTGTGGATCGATTGAGCGCAGGCTGCGGCACAACACGTTGTGAGTGTCACCTTCAATCCAGTTGTCGAGTAAGTAGAGGTCAAACCCGCCGGCAGACGCGAGCTCAAGCGCGGGGCTCGCCTTCTCCACGGAGACAACCTCCCATCCTTCGGACTGCAACACGAAGGCAACGAGTGTTCGCGTGTCCTGATCATCTTCGACGTGTAGGATTCGCATCATCGGTACTCCGAAGTTAATGAGCTGAACAAAGAAATAGGTAGGAGCAGAGCAACCCTTATTGCCCTTGAAGAGCTCCGCTCCTACCCAGGGACGCACACGACACCTACTCAGAAGCGTGCGGCGCAACGAGTAAGCTCGCACACGTCACCACTCGATAGAGTTCGGTCAGTTAAATTGTTTTGGGGAAAGATCGGGATTTGCCGCGATCCGAATAAGGAAACGCGCGGGCTTAGAGAGCAGCATGCGGTGATAGGTTGTACACCGCAGCCATAGATCCATTATTTTTTCTGTTGTGGATTTTAGTGACAAGGAGGGCAACGATCGTGCGGGCGGCTATCTTACTCATAGCAATACTTTTCGGCACCACGTGGGGTCAGAACGAACAGCGTCGCATCGGCTCCATCGACTTTTACGGTTATGCCGGTCTCAATCTCGAGCAGATCAGGTCGGCACTCCCACTTCACGCCGGCGATCCATATCCGGGTCCGATCGAGACAATTGAGGGAATCCAAAAGGCTGTCACCTCGGCCATCGGTCGTCCTCCGACCGACGTCTCGCCAGTGTGCTGCGACGCTCAAGGCAACTACATGATCTACATCGGACTTCCCGGTACTTCGATCAAGAACACCGAACTCAATCCCGTTCCCACAGGCAACACTCACTTGCCGCCAAAGATGGTAGAGCTTTACAAACAAATCATGGACGCCAACCTGGCCTCAGTCATGAAAGGAAACGCGCGTGAAGATACGTCGAAGGGCTATGCGCTCTCGACTACAGAACCCGATCTGCGTGCCAAACAGTTAGCAGCTCGTGCTTACGCAACTCAACACGAAAAGTTGATTCGCGCGGTGTTGGACTCGTCGAGCGAAGCCCAACAACGTGTGGTCGCCTCGTACTTACTCGGCTATGCGCGACAGTCGAGAGAACAGATCGCATATCTCGTGCGAGCCACTCATGACGCAGACGACGCGGTGCGTAACAACGCGACGAGAGCTTTAGGAGTGCTCGCGGAGTCCAACCCAAAAGTGGCGGCGCAAATTCCCGCCAGCAGGTTTATCACCATGCTCAACTCAGGTTCATGGACCGATCGCAACAAGGCGACCTGGGTGATCCTCAGTATGACGAAAAGCAGAGACCCGAAACTGCTCGCGCAATTACGTTCCGAAGCTTTAGTGTCGCTGATCGAGATGGCACGCTGGCGGGGACCACATTCTTACGACGCCAGAATCCTGCTCGCGCGCATAGCAGGAATTGAAGAAGAGCACGCAAAGCAACTGGCGAACGCAGGCAACATCGACGAAATAATGAAGTCGTTACATCAGTGATTGAAGGTGGCCTCGTACGCGTACCAGATTCCGAAGCAAATGCTCAGGACGGCGGCGAGAGTTTGTATTCCCCGGCTGAAGTGAGTCAGTTTCTGTGAGGCGAGTGCGAAGGGCAGGCCAATCAGTCCCGACATCAGGAGCATTCCGACGATCGAACCGAAACCAAAAGTCGCGACGTACAGGAAGCCAATCCACGGCGAACCGATCTGCGTGAGCACCAGCAACGTCAATGCGCCAGAGCCCGCGAGTCCGTGCATCATGCCAATCAATACCGGCTTCCATCCGAGACGCGACACTACGTGCGAGTGCTGTGAACGCGCGGCGGGTTCGTGCCTCGTCTCTTTTTCGTGAAAGTGAACGTGCGTGTGCGATAGTCCATCGTGACTGTGTTGATGCACGTGAACTTCAGCGTTCTTTCGCAAGGCGCGCCGGAGTGCACTGATGCCCAGACCAATGATCATGATGGCGACGCCAATCTCCAGCCAACCGCTCACGTTTTGCGGAATCGCAACACGCAACGACAGCACGACCGCGCCGATGACCAGTAGTGACGCCGTGTGTCCGATTCCCCACAGCGCACCTACGAGCGCCGAATGAAAAACATTCCGGTGCTGGCTCACAATCGTCGAGACGGCGACGACGTGATCGACTTCCGTGGCGTGTTTCAAGCCAAACACCAGCCCAATACTCAAAATAGCCAGCACGCTCACCGACCCCAGGTTCTCTAACATATTGCGGTAGTTGTTCTCCTGCGAATATATCTACAGTACGCGCCCCTCCAAATCCAGTCCGCATGGAGCGACCGCTATTGTAAAACCTAAGCATAATTAGCCGCAGATTCATACCGATGAACCGGAAAATCTGCGTTCATCCGCGTGAATCTGCGGCTAAAATGCACGCTGCCTTCGGCATGAAAGTGTCAATGCGAAAGGAATCTCTCATGATTCAGCGTGATTCAGGGACAACCACCACCAGCACCAATCGAGCGTGGGCGATTCTGTTTGCTCGTCTGGTTCTCGGATTGATCTTCTTTATGGCCGGGGTAATGAAGGTGTTTCAACTCGGACCACTCAACCACGCTCGCAAGTATTTCCTGCCGTTTGCCGATACTTTTCTGCCGGTCTGGTCGCTCTGGGCAACCGGCGTAGTAATTCCCTTCGTTGAACTTTTCGCCGGAGCGATGGTAATACTTGGACTGCGTGTTCGCCTCGCGTTGATCGCGCTTGGCTTTGTTCTGGCAATCGTCACTTTTGGACATTTGCTTCACGACGCGCTCTATGAATTCCACACGCACGTGATACCGCGTCTCGCGTTACTGCTGTTCGTTTTATTGTTACCGCGAGAAAACGATCGATTCTCGTTTGATTACCTTCTCTCAAGGCAGGCACGTTGAATGAAGTTACTAATCGCACTTGCAGTCTTAATCTCTTCTCTTGCTGCGCCCGCACACGCACAAGACACCCGCACAAAGCTCGAAGGACAAGTGGTGTGTTGCGCTGAGTGCTGGGCTGAAGCCGATCGCACGAAGGTCGAATACGGCACAGCAAAAGATCTTTTGAAAGCGAAGTCGTGTGTTGAAGGCGGCGATCCAACCTTGCTCGCGGTACGCGAAGGCGACAAGTTCAAGTTGTATCAACTCGCAACCGGCAAGTTTCGTTTGCCGGGAAAGAATTGGCTGGAGTTTGTTGGTAAACGCATCGCCGTCGAAGGCACGATTCAACCCAGGAAAGAAACGGAGATAATCCGCGTAGACACCCTCGAGGTGCTGGCGCCAAGTCTGGCTGAGCGCGAGGTCGCAAAAGTGTCTGGCCAGGAAGTCGATCTCACACTGAAAGATCTCTCAGGCGTCGAACAGAGTCTGACTGCTCTCAAGGGCCGTATAGTAATCCTGAACTTCTGGGCGACTTACTGTGTCCCCTGTAAAAAAGAGATGCCCGACCTCGCCGCCATTCAAAACGAGTTCGGCGCATTGGGAGTGCAGGTTATCGGCGTGAGTACTGACGATCCGGAAAGTCAAAACAAGGTCGTGCAGTTTGTGAAGGAAACGAAAATCAACTTTCCGATTTGGCTCGGCGGCTCTACGGACCACATGTATCGATTCGGACTCGGCGCAGCTCTGCCGGGAACAGTTGTGATTGGACGCGACGGACGAGTCAAGAAAGTAATCTCCGGCGTCATCGATCAGGCGATACTAAGAAAACTGATCGAATCACTGCTTGCTGTTCCGATCGCGAAAACAAACGTAAGCGAGCGAAAGGCCGGCGTTTCAGCGGTTCCGAGTTGACCGCTTTGACCGGGCGAAGGTCGCGCCGTGAGCGGGGCAGGAGAAAACAATTACAAGTGGACATACGGCGTTCGGGTGATCGCGAATCAGATCGATCGCGCGACGTGGCGCAACACTCTCACTTACCGTTTTCATCCTCGCTTCACAGCAGGAGTGGAGTACAACCCGCTCGCGAAGAAGGTTAGCCCGCTCGCGAACCTCGTCGTACTAACGGAGAGTAACGCGCGCCCCGCATTGATCGTGGGAACGAGCTCGGATCGAATCGGCACACCGTCGGGACAGTCGTTTTACGCAACGATTAGTAAGAACGTGAAGCACTACACAAGATTACCGGTGAGCCCGTACATCGGTGTGGCGTACGGCACGTTCGAAGATCGCGCGCGTGTGATCGGCGGCTTGAATATCACGTTTGACGAGCGTTGGAGCTCAACGATCATGTTCGACGGCGTGCGCGTTCATCCGCTGTTGAATTACACGCGTGGTCGTCATCAGTTTGGAGTGATCTTCGAACGCGGCCGAAATCCCGGCGCGAGTTACAGCATCTCGTTTTGAGCCGCAGATGAACACAGATCAAAGCACGGATTTTCACGCCGTAGATAGGAGGAGAAAGCATTGCTCAAACAATTTTTGCGAACAGTTACGGGCCTACTTATATTGACGGCATTTATTTCAATCCCGGCACGGGCGCAACAGGCTGCAACACCCGAGGATGTGACGCGAGGTTTTTACTCCTGGTATTTGCATCAGCTCAGCCGCGAGAACATGAATCCACTGAAACAGAAAACGACTGCATTGAAGTATCTAACGCCGCAGCTTTATGCAAACGCGCCAAGACTGATCCGCCGTATGGATGCGGACATTTTTATATGCGCACAGGATTGGGACACAGGTTGGGAGAAGAACTTTACGGTAAGCACGCCGCAGATCAAAAACAGCAGTGCCACGACAACAGTGATCTTACCTTCTGGTGAGATCGATAAGATCACGATCAACGTGACACTGATCAAAACCGCTTCTGGCTGGCGAATCAATAAGGTCGCTTGCGCGAATTGATCAGAGACCGGTTCGTCGCTCCATGTCTTCGGGATAACGGGCGCCCTGCACTGTGATCTGAGAGGCGGCGGTGTCGATCTCACGCAGATCGTCTGCGGTAAGTTCGACAGCAGCCGCGCCCATGTTCTCTTCGAGGCGATTCAACTTCCGAGTGCCGGGAATCGGAACGATCCAGGGCTTCTGCGCAAGTAGCCACGCGAGCGCGATTTGTGCGGGTGTCGCATTCTTCCGAGTTGCGATCGTGCTAAGCAGATCAATCAGGGTCTGATTAGCTTTTCGAGCCTCAGGCGTGAAGCGCGGGACTTTGTTGCGGAAGTCCGAACTGTCGAAGGTAGTGTTTTCGTCGATCTTTCCAGTGAGAAAGCCTCTGCCAAGCGGACTAAAGGGAACAAAGCCGATGCCCATTTCCTCCAACGCGGGTAACACTTCCTCTTCAGGATTTCGATACCACAGTGAGTATTCGCTCTGCAGTGCAGTGACCGGCTGCACCGCATGCGCGCGACGAACCGTTTGCACGCCGGCTTCAGAAAGTCCGAAGTGCTTGACCTTACCCTCCTGGATCAAGTCCTTCACTGCTCCCGCCACGTCTTCGATTGGCACATCGGTATCGACGCGATGTTGATAAAACAGATCGATCGTATCCGTCTTCAGTCGCTTGAGTGAGCTCTCCGCGACTTCCCTGATGTGCTCGGGCCGGCTATCGACACCTATCTGCTCGCCGCTGGGACTGAGTTTGAAACCGAATTTGGTGGCGATCACCACTCGATCGCGAATCGGAGCGAGCGCTTCGCCCACCAGCTCTTCGTTTTTGAATGGTCCATAGACTTCAGCAGTATCGAAAAACGTAATACCGCGTTCGACGGCCGATCGGATCAACGAGATCATCTCCTGCTTGTCCGGCGCCGGACCGTAGCCATAACTCATACCCATACAGCCGAGTCCGAGTGCCGAGACTTCCAGATCACCAAGTTTGCGCTTTTGCATGATTTCTCCTATGGATCGATTAACGCCGTCAATTATTGGCTAAGTTTCAAGTTGTGTAAAATCGGTGGCATATTATTCACGCACCAACTTGGATCGGGTCAGTAGCGTAACGCGGTAGCGTCGGGTCACTCTGCCGTCTTCGATAGTCTGAGAGTACTTTACACCTACCAACCCGACGCTACCGCGTTACGGTACTGAGCCGATTCAAGAGAGGCGCTGATTTTGACCACATAAACTAATGAAAATTCAAGATGCGTACACACGTTGGTCTACGACTTACGACTCCGATCGCAACGGGACACGCGACCTCGATCGACACGTAACCGAAAGCACACTCGCCCATCGGAAGTATCAAAACATCCTCGAGCTCGGTTGTGGCACCGGAAAGAACACTGCACTTCTGGATCGTATCGGTCGCAGGATCCTGGCGCTGGACTTCTCTCCGGGAATGCTGCAACAAGCAAAGACGAAACTAAAAACAAACCACGTGTTTTTTGTCCGCGCCGATTTGACGAAACAGTGGCCGGCAAAAACCGGATCGTTCGAGCTCGTCATCTGCAACCTCGTGCTCGAACACATCGAGGATCTCGATCCCATTTTCAAACAAGTATCTCTGTCGCTAAGACCAGGCGGTGAGTTTTTCGTGAGTGAGCTTCACCCTTTCTGGCAGTACCAGGGCATACAGGCTAATTTTCGCGACGACCAGGAAACAATAGTAATCGATGCCTTCGTACATCATCTCTCCGACTTCACCGAAGCCGCCCGCAAGAATGGTTTCTCACTGAAGACGATGAAGGAATGGTGGCATGAAGAAGATCTAAACAAGCCTCCGAGGCTCGTCTCGTTCTTGTTTGAAAAGTGATACCATCCGTCCTATGCAAGAGAACATCGAGCCGAGAATTCGTACAATGCGCATACTTTGGATCGCCATGCTCATGAGCACCGGCTTCTACTACGCATTTACATTCTTTGTGAAGCGACCGGAAACCGTCGACCTCAACAGCACGCTGTTCCTTGTCCTGGCAGCCGTTGCACTATCAACAGCATTCATTTCATTTCCCATCAAGAACAAATTAATAAGCCGGGCGACCGAACAACAACACGTGCCACTGGTGCAGCAAGCCTATATCCTGGCGTGGGCGCTCTCCGAGATCCCGGCGCTACTCGGCCTGCTTGATTTCTTCATGACCGGTAATCGTTACTTTTACATTCTGTTCCTTATTGCAGTGTTTGCACAATTGCTTCACTTCCCACGACGCGAACATGTCATAAACGCTTCATTTAAGAAGCCGATATATTAGCTGGGGTGACAAGATCGAAAAGACCTTGAGCACGGTGTCAACCGCTGGAGTTATCACACCCCACAAGGCTCTCCTGTTTTCACAGGCTTTGGTGATGTAGTCCTTTCAGCATTCACCCCAGAACTCCAAATGGCGACAAAATCAGTGAGAGACGAGATTCTCGCCTACAATCAGGCGAGGCAGGATTCGAACCTGCACTCACCATGTACTCCACACGAGCATTCGCCAAAATTTTCTCAAAGGCCGACAAGTATCGTAGAGACTGCTGCCCTTACGGGCGCACATTAACAGTGTGATGTAGTCCCCAACAGCATTCGGCCCCCGAGTTTACAACGCCACTGAATCGATCACGCCGATCCAGTGGTCAGCATTCAGTGCACCGCGTGCGAATTCCGAGATCACATCAAAGACCTGATCCGAGAATCCGCCGATGTTAAGAATGTCGTCACGCTCAACAGCCTGCACCGTGCCATAAGGCTGCATATCGATACAAGCCAGACGCGCTGCCGGATTGCGTTGCTTGAACACAGTCCACTCTCTCATCGTTTCGGTGCCGCGACCTCCGCGGGCATCGACCCACGACTCGTTGTCCGAAATATAGACCACGAGATCGGCCTTTGCCTGGCGGCGGTTGAGCAGTGCCAGCGGAGCGCTACAGCTAGTTCCGCCACCACCAATCGCAGCCAGCTTCGCTGCATTAGTCATCACGCTGTCGCGCGAGTTCAGGTTGATCTCAACCACGTCAAACTGGAACGGCAGCACTTCAGTGCGTGGGTTCCTGCGCAGCACCGCAGCCGCAACCAGCGCAGCCACATCGACACAAGACACAGTTGTGGTTGCGCCCTGGCGATAGCCAGTTACCGGCGACAGCATCGAACCCGACACGTCCGGACAAACGACCACACGTCCTTCGATTGCCGGAATATTTTCGAGTGCGATCTCCATTGCATCCTGAAGAGCTTCGCTGACTTCCTTCGGGATGCTCGCGTTCGCATTGGCCATTGTGTAAGCGATCAGTAGCTGGTACGGAAACACGCGGGCCCTCGCAATTGCCTTCGGGTCACGCAGACGATCCGCAATCAGCTCGGTCAACCCTGGATGATCGAACACATCATGACGTGCAAATGTGTTCAGGTTCATGCGAGTCATCTGCCATGGCGCACGACGTGCGATCGCAGTCCACTCGGCAGTACCAAGCTCCAGTGCAGTCAGCATCTGGAATGGCACGTCAGGAACTTCACGCGATTCACCTTTCTTGTACGCTTCGAAGTTACGAACAACTTCCGGCAGAGCTTCAAACGCGTATTCGCGGCCGATGAAGTAACCAAACAGCGCTTCACGCACTTCATCCTTCGGCTTTGGGTGGACCATCTTCACGATATCAGTCAGCGATGGATCCTGACCCACATTCGACTTGAAGAGTGTTGCCGGATCGCGAGCGTCGAGCCACTCGCGCACCAGGCGCTTCGGCGCAGTACCAAGCGACTTGCGGCCCACCGTTCCCGAACGCATGATCTGCACGAAGTTGCGCAGCATCTTCGCGTTGTCGACCACGCGTGGAAATACGCGCGCGAGAAGTTCGCGGTCCTTGACCGACAGCACCGCACATAGCAGCGCCGGCATGTCTTTCATGAAACCACGCTCACGACAGAACACCGCAGTCTTCGCGATGAACTCCGCGTCAAGCTCCTCACAGAGCTCGAGCACCTTTGCCAGTTGCTCGCCGGCGCTTGCGTAAAAAGTTGCGTTTAGACAACCAGTCGCAGCGTACTGGGCCAGTTGATGCTTTGGCGACAGCGCATACGCAGGCGCGCGCTCTTCGTTGACCGCGTTAGTTGCGGGAAGCAGATTGCCGATTAGCGACTTGAATAGTGTCTTGTTTGCCATGTTCGTTACCTCTTGAGCAGCAGCCTTACGTCGGGGTAAGGCCGAGCAAATACTTGTACTTCATCCTCGTAATAAACGTACCCCGTTTTCTCTGACTTGACCGTCCAAATAAAAACGCCGTTGCGCTCGAGAATGGTCACCAACTCCCAGGCGCGTGCGAGATGCTCGCAAGCAGCCGACTTGAACCAGCAAACGGCTGGATCGTAGCGGCGATTGCGCGGCAAATAATCGGATGGGGATTCCAAATGAGCATTGAACCAGTCTCTCAATTCTGCGAGTGCATCGACTTCGTATTCAGGCAGCTCATCAGTACAGTACAAATCGGACGCAGCACAGAACAGACCCGCGGCAACATGCGAATCCTCATCGACCTCACCGCTGAAAAAACGAATGAACACAACATCACCATTGACGCGTCTCAATCGAAGTACCTTCAGTTTGCGAATTGATTGGCTGCGGGAGAAGGAGTCGAACCTTCATTTTCGAGTTCAAAGCCCGGCGTGTTTCCAGTTACACCATCCCGCATTAGAACCTGGTCGCGGTGGAAGGAATTGAACCAACATCGCTCGATTATCAATCGAGTGCTCTGTCGTTGAGCTACACCGCGATGGCTGTGGCGGAAGGACTCGAACCCTCGATATCCGGATTAACAATCCGGCGCCTTACCAACTTGGCTACGCCACAAAAGAAATTGGGCCACGGATGAACGCGGATGAATACTGATTTTTATCCGTGTAATCTGTGTCATCTGTGGCTAAAACTGATCTGGAAGCCCGCGGAGGAGTTGAACCTCGTGCCTTCCGCCCAGCTCTTGTGGTTCGGTTTAGAAGACCGATGCCGGGAACGCGGGCCACGGTTGGAGGCGATGGTGAGACTCGAACTCACACGCTTCTGTTTACAAGACAGTCGCTCTACCAGTTGGAGCTACATCGCCTCACCAATTGAGAATTTTTGGCGGTCGGAGTTGGAATCGAACCAACCTTTCGGATTTTTCAGACCCGCGCTAATCCATCTCAGCTATCCGACCAAAAGGAGGGCTAACGTTCAAGCCCTCCGTCTTTGCTCGTTGTGTACCCTTTCCATGACGTCACGATCGTCGTGCATGTCCATGAACAGGTATTTGCGCCATTCGGCTCGGTCCTCTGCATAATGACAAAGCGCAACGCGCTCGAGCTTTACGCGTAGCGCCGTCTGCGTAGTAAGCAGTGGCATACGTGCTTCTTCCGGTGTGCGATTGCTCTTCCGGTTGTTGCACTTGATGCAAGCCGTGACGATGTTCAAAGGCGAGTTATCACCACCACGCGAACGCGGCAGAATGTGATCGAGAGTTAACTCGGGAAGGCCTTTCTTCTCACCACAGTACTGGCAACGGAACTTGTCGCGCATGTAAATTCGCGAACGCTTCATGCCCGACTGCTCGCGTCTGCGGCGAACGTTGATGTAGTCGCGCCGGCGAATTACCGACGGCACGGGAAATTCATCGTGCGCCGAACGCAGCACGCGGTCGCCGTCCCATTCCTCGACGAACACCGTGTTCTTGAACGTCATGATGACTGCGCGCGCGACACTGACGGTGCCGAGCGGTTCGTAAGTTTGATTGAGCAACAGAACTCTGCCATTGAGTGCCATACCCGGCACCTCCTTTCTTCAAAAGTTAGATTGGAGCGCGCGGTGAGACTCGAACTCACGAATACCGGATTTGCAATCCGGTGCCTTAGCCGCTTGGCGACGCGCGCAGTAAATTGGACCGGAAGGAGAGATTCGAACTCTCGAGACGAGTTTGGAAGACTCGCATGTTTCCAGCTACATCACTTCCGGGGATGCGCAGGCCGGGCGGCCCGCGCTGGTTCTGGGGTGAGAACTATTGGGGCTCCTGGCAGGACTTGGACCCGCAGCCTCGACGTTCGAAGCGTCGCGCTCTTCCAATTGAGCTACAGGAGCGAATACGTTTGGTCGGGGAGGACAGAGTCGAACTGTCACCACGAGTTCCCAGGACTCGGATGCTTGCGTTACACCACACCCCGTTAACAAAACCTGGTGCGCCAGGTGAGACTCGAACTCACAATCCCCTGCTTAAAAGGCAGGTGCCTTGGTCCAGTTTAGCTACTGACGCATTGGCGGAACTGAACGGACTCGAACCGTCATCAGCCTGATCGACAATCAGGTGCCTCACCCCTCGGCCACAGTTCCGTGCGAATTTGGGTGGGTCGAAGGGACTTGAACCCTCAACGCCCGCAGTCACAGTGCGGTGCTCTGCCAGTTGAGCTACGACCCACATACAAGGCGACAAGAGTTTGAGGTGTGACGCAACATTTACAAGATGTAGTCACATTGGCATTCGCCCCGAAGTTTGGCAGGGATGACGAGACTCGAACTCGCAATTCAACTGATTGAAAATCAGCCCGCTTTCCATTTCGCGTTCATCCCCATGGTACCGGCGGAGGGATTCGAACCCACACTATCTAGTTTCTAAGACTAGCGCCTCATTCCAGTTGGGCTACACCGGTATTAATTGGCTACGGAGGTAGGATTCGAACCTACGTTTACGAGTTTCAGAGACTCGCCGCCTTCCGCTCGGCCACTCCGTAAGAGATTGGTGGACCTGGCACGATTTGAACGTGCGACCTCGACCTTCGCAGAGTCGCGCTCTCATTCCACTGAGCTACAGGTCCGTGAAGTTGATTGGCGGAAGGGACAGGACTTGAACCTGCAAGCGACAAACGCGCGGTAGTTTTCGGGACTACTGCCTTACCAGTTAGGCTACCCTTCCAGAAGTTGGACAAAATTTTTGGTGCATGTGGTAGGACTCGCACCCACGAAGGACATTCGCGTCCGCCTGATTTACAGTCAGGTGCCTTTGCTGCTCGGCCACACATGCAATGGATCTCAGGTTTCAAATCTCAGTAAATAAGATTTCAAATCCACGATCCATTTATGCTAAAAAATAGATGAAGGCAGAGAGAGACATTGCCGCGAACACACTTCGAGGCACACTTCTCCTAAGATGGCGTTCTCTCGGACTCGGCAAAGCACCCGAGAACGTCATCCGTTGAAGGCTCCTGCCTTCATCTCTCGCAAATAGGTACTTCGATTATCAAAAAACAAAAGGAGCGGGCTTTAAACTTCCCAGGGAAGCTGCCCGCTCCTTCAAGTCTCTTGAATTTGCTTTTGAGATTTGGGAGCGGGAGTCCGCTCCCGCGAATTATTGCCTGATATAACGGCTATTAACGGATTCTTTACCGAGTCTGCCGTCAAAAATATTGGGCGTTGATAACGTTTGACCCAACGAGCAGACGACGGTATGTATGGCGCCGGTCGGCTGCCACGTCATCGAATGCTCTTTGTAGGTCCTTGTCATCATCATTGAAAAGTTTCCTCTTTACGCCACGCGCAGTTCGTACGCGCGAACTGCCTTGTATAAGACAGGTCCGATGGTCCTGTCAAGACTTTTTTCGCGATCATGCATTTGAATCTCGACAGACGTGTTCATTGATGACAAACTAAGTTCGCTGGATGATGAGGAAATGGCTTAACAAAATTCAAGCTTGGCGCTCTCGAAAGGAGCTGCGCTCACTGCAATGGTGGGAGCGGGAAAGAGCCTATGGCAAGTCGCAATTTATTCTTCGTAGCGCTCTGACTCTTGGCCTGACAATGACCGCAGTTTCTGACGTTTTCATGCAAATTGGTCTTGGAGGCAAGTCTGAGACTTTGCTGCTCAAGGCTATCGCTTACACAGTCGCTGGAGCCATTGGAGGGTCTTACACGTGGAACAGTTGGGAAAAAAAGTATGAGAAGGCTCTTCTAGAAGCTCAGTCCAGTGGTCATGCTCTGCCTCACAGCGCAGCCAAACAGATATCCGATTAATACAACCAAGCGGAGCTCACGGTATTTA
>DATENQ010000474.1:0-3927 GCA_035275005.1 Pyrinomonadaceae bacterium
TTCCGCGAACCAAATATATGCTAGAAACGCGGGCGGCCACGGAGTGCCGCCCCTACAGTTTTATCCGAGGTTGTTGATGCCTCGACCAGATGTGCAGGTTGCGCAGTTCGGTAAAGCTAATCTTTTTATAATCATCAGGAACTTCAAAGAGTCTCTTGTCCACGTCGAGAGCTATTTCCGAAAGTTCCATCGTGACGCGCATGCCGTCGGATGATTTGGTTTCGGATCTGATGGGCATGCCGAGAGCTTCATCAATCCAGATCAACGTCTCATATGGGCTGACGTTCGCCCCCTTCGAACTGTTAACAACGACGCGGTACTTATTTGTGTTGCGCCCTGCTATTGATTCGGCGCCGAGCTTTTGATAGCTGGTGCTGCCGTTATCGTCGTGGAGCAGTTTCTCCGGTGTGATATCGCCGTCCTCTGTCGAGCCGGGAACCGTCTCGTCGCTCCCAGTGCTTGCGTAGAGCTTATCGTCGGGTAGCAGAACGAACGTGCCCTCGGGAATGTTGAGGAAGACCAGCTTTTTGGTTCCAGATTCAGACTCGATGCGTCGCATCTCGCCGTCTTTAGCAGTCAGCGTTTTGGCCACGGTGATTTTTCCGTCGGCTGCGACGCTGGTGATGGTGCGTGTGGCGCGATAGCGCTCGGGTTCCTTTGTCTGAAATGGAGGAGTTGAGGAGACGACGTTTTCCGGTGAATCGCTTCGTGTCGCGGGCGAGTTGGTTTGAGAAGTGCACGAGGCAAAAACGAGCAGGGAGCAACAGAGTGGGATTAGTGCTCGCTCTCGTTTTCCCCCGCGGTTCATGCACGCTCCAGCAGGAGTGCGATTCCGAGACCGCCGCTGACGCAGAGTGTTGCCAGTGCGAGTCGCGCGTGGCGCTTTTGCATTTCGTGGATCAGCGTGGTCGTAATACGAACGCCGGTGCAACCGATTGGATGGCCCAGTGCGATCGAGCCGCCGTTGACGTTCAAGCGATCAGCATCGAAATGAAGCTCGCGATCACACGCGATCACCTGCGCCGCAAAGGCCTCGTTTAGTTCGATCAAATCGATCTCGGAAAGGTTCAGATTCTGTCGTAGCAACAACGAGCGCACAGCGGGTACTGGTCCGATGCCCATGATGTCCGGAGCGACGCCGCAGATCTCGTAATCAACAATCCGTACCTGCGGTGTGGCGTCGAAGCGTTTTAGTCCTTCTTCACTCAAGACGACCACGGCCGCTGCGCCATCGGTGATGCCGGATGAGTTACCGGCAGTCACGGTGCCGTCTTTGTAAAACACGGGCGACAGTTTGGCGAGATCCTGAAGTGTCGTGCCGGCGCGGCAATGTTCGTCTTTGGCAAAGCTGGTTGACTCACCTTTCTTGCCGCTGATCTCGAGAGTCATCACTTCATCTTTGAAGCGACCCGCTTCGATCGCCGTCTCTGCACGCTGTTGCGATCGGAGTGCGAATTCGTCCTGCTCCTCGCGAGAGATCTCATACTGGCGGGCGAGCTTCTCAGCGGTTTGGCCCATCAGCAATCCGGAAAGTGGATCGCTGAAGCCGTCGCGATACATGCCGTCCACGAGTTGTGTGTTCCCCATGCGCATGCCCCAACGTGCGCCTTCGGCGAAATAGGGGACGCGCGACATGCTTTCCGTGCCGCCCGCGAGCACGACGTCGCTGCGACCGAGCATGATTTCCTGGGCGGCGAGGATGATGGCTTTTAGTCCCGAACCGCATGCCTGGTTGATTGTGGCGGCAGGAACTGTTTCCGGTACGCCCGCGCGCCACGTGATCTGTCGCGCGACGTTTGGTCCACCACCGGCCTGGCGTGCGCAACCCCAGATCGAGTCAGTGATTTGATCGACTGTTACGCCCGCTCGTCGCAGGCTTTCCTTTGCTACTTCGACACCGAGATCGGCTGCGCTCCACGACGCGAGCGTGCCGCCAAACCTGCCGATCGGTGTTCGTACTGCTCCCGCAAGATAAACGTTTTTCATGATTCAGTTGACCAAAAATGTAGCACAGGGTAGAAGTAACGACGAAACCTCACGATGCTTCAGCGCCTCACATCTCCGACGCTATTAGAGTTTGCATACGAGCAGATAGCTGCGTTGTTTCACGCGCATGCTGAGTGGCTGTATGTCGCGAGTGACGGAACGTCGCAGTCGTTACGGCGAGACGAGTTTGAGGTTGCGATAGTTCATAAGAGACTCGTGTTCTCCTGCTGGACTGAAAAGGGAAATCGGCTGTGGCGAATCCTTGCGTGGAACTGGAATGGACTGGCGCTCGAGTTGGAAGCGTCGCGGCGGATGGGTCGCGACTGCGAGCTGATTCAACTCATTCCACGCACGTCCGCCAAACACGTTGCCGCGACGATTCGCGCCGCACGCCAGCTCCGTTGCGAACGATTGGCCCAACTGGCGGCTGCCCTGGAGGTTCAGACAACGATTGAGCGGCTTTCACTGAGCCGGGGAACAAGACCAGGGCAGCCTGGGCGGCACGCTCAAATCCTGCTGCGTCGAAAGCGGGAGAGGATTGCCGTCACTGGTCCAGTTGTGGCGAGCCAACCCGCGGTCGTGGATGCTTTCTTGTCGTCAGCGCTCTTGTGGTTCCAGCGCACGGCCGATCGCATCAAGCCGCCACATGTCGAACAGCTTTGGTTGATCGTCTCGCCCGAACTTCTCAAGTCGATGCTTTACCGCGTGTCGTTATTGCGCGGTAGTTTGAGAAACACGATCAAAGTATTCACGGTTGATAATGACTTGACGTTCTTAACTAAAGAGAAATGTCCGGACAAGCAGGAGTTATGGAAAAAGAAGCTCGCCCGCTTTCCTCCGGTCGCAGCCGCGACGCCAAGCGAGCTTAGCGTAACGATTATTGCCGAAGCGCCTCATGCTATCGACGTCGTTCATGCGCGTCACGGTGAAACACTGCGATACTTTGGGCTTCCGTTTGCTCGCGTGCGTTCGTTGCTTAGTCATCAACAAGTCTGGTTTGGAATCGATCGCGCGCATCGCCGGCTGCTTGATGAGTCGACGTGGAACGAATGGCAGAACCTCTTGCGCGACCTCCGCGAGCATCGCTCCGCAACGGCGCTCGATCATCGTCACGCGTTCTATCGCGCGGCACCGGAAGCATGGCTCGAATCGCTCCTGCGCAGGGACATTACGCGGCTCGATCCCGGTTTGATTATCGCGCCGCTACATGCGCAGTTCAGGACCGCACGCGGCGCGAAGCTCGGTATCAGACCGATCGATTTGCTGGCGTTGCGTCAGGACGGACGCCTGGTCGTGATTGAATTGAAAGTTTCCGAAGATCGCGAGCACGTGTTACAGGGCGCTGACTACTGGCGCCGCGTTGAGGCACACCGCCGCCGCGGGCACATCGCGAAAGCGAGACTTTTCGGCGATCGAAAAATCAGAGATGAAGCGCCGCTAGTCTACCTCGTCGCTCCGACTTTGCGCGTCCATCCTTCATTCCAAACCCTCGCACACTGCATCTCACGCGACATCGAGATCTATCGCTTCGACATCAACGAAGACTGGCGCAGCGGCGTCCGCGTCATGCGCCGCCACAAAACAGAATAGCCACAAAAAGGCACATAAGGCACAAAAGAAGTCAGGGAAAGGAACAAGTCAGGGAAAGGAACAAGTCAGGGAAATGAACAAGTCAGGGAAAGGAACAAGTCAGGGAAAGGAACAAGTCAGGGAAAGGAACAAGTCAGGGAAAGGAACAAGTCAGGGAAAGGAACAAGTCAGGGAAATGAACAAGTCAGGGAAAGGAACAAGTCAGGAAGATGTATAGACCGGAGACATCCTAAACACACGTTCGGAGACATGGTAAACACTTTTCCGCCGTTCAGTCGGTTAAGTTTATCTGCCCAATGTGATGCTGAGAGAAGTAAACATCGAGCAGGCCATCCGTGTTAGTAAAGCGTA
>DATENQ010000475.1:0-4868 GCA_035275005.1 Pyrinomonadaceae bacterium
TGCGAATCATAGCTGTTGATAACCGCGGGCGGCCACGGAGTGCCGCCCCTACAGTTCAACTTTCAGCGCTCAAGAGAGGGACAATTACTTGAGGAAAATGAGAACTCTTGGACTGAGCGTCTGCGTTACGCTCATCGTCTCGGCTTTCTGTATTCCGGTTGCACATATGAATTCACAGGATAATCGTCCGGATTACAAGAATCCGCGTCTTCCGGTTGAACGGCGCGTCGCCGATTTGCTCACGCGGATGACGCTGGAAGAAAAAGTCGCGCAGTTGACTTGTCTGTGGGGCGGCCGCCCGCAGGTCAACCCGCAAACAAATTTCGCCACCGATCGTGGTGACTTCGATCCGGCCAAAGCCGCCGAAGTCATGAAAAACGGCATCGGCCAGATCGCGCGGCAAAGAGAACGCAAGGATCCGCGCGAGGGCGCAACGTTCGCTAACGCCGTTCAGAAGTGGCTGCTCGAAAACACGCGACTCGGCATTCCCGCGATTCTTCACGACGAGATACTGCACGGACACATGGCCGAAGGCAGCACGAGTTTTCCGCAGCCGCTCGCGCTCGCAACCACGTGGGATCCGGAGTTCATCACCAAAGTCTTCACTGCCGGAGCACTCGAAACACGCGCACGCGGCAGTCATCAGGTGCTTGGACCAAACCTGGATTTAGCCCGTGATGCACGCTGGGGCCGCACTGAGGAGACTTACGGCGAAGATCCTTATCTCACTTCGCGCATGGCTGTCGCGATCGTAAAAGCATTACAGGGAACAGGGCCGAACATCGACGAGAACCACGTCATAGCGACCGCGAAACATTTCGCTGCTCACGGCCAACCCGAGAGCGGCACCAACATCGCGCCTGCAAACTTTTCCGAGCGCACGATCCGCGAATATTTTTTCCCGAGCTTCAAGGCTGCGGTAACCGAAGCGGGCATCATGAGCGTGATGCCTTCGTACAACGAGATTGACGGCGTCCCTTCGCACGCGAACAAGTGGCTGCTGGAGAAAGTGCTGCGCGAGGAATGGGGGTTCGACGGCCTCGTCGTTTCCGACTATTACGCCGTTCCGCAAATGGTCGATCTCCATCACGTCGCCGCTGATAAAGCGAATGCCGCAAAACTCGCGATCGAAGCGGGCGTCGATACGGAGCTTCCGGATCCCGACGCTTTCCCGACGTTGCTACAACTAGTGAAAGACGGACAGGTTTCCGAAGCGACACTCAATCGCGCAGTCGCGCGAAACCTGCGCGCGAAGTTTCTGCTCGGACTTTTCGAGAACCCGTACGTCGATGTCGAACGCGCGGTGCGCGTAACGAATTCGAGCGAGCATCGAGCACTCGCGGCTGAAGCGGCGCGCCGTTCGATCACGTTGTTGAAAAATCAAAACAACCTCTTGCCGTTAAATCCGGGTGCGTTGAAGTCGATCGCGGTGATTGGTCCAAACGCAGCGCAGGTGCATCTCGGCGGTTACAGTGATAATCCGTTGCGCGGCGTCAGCGTGCTTCAGGGAATCAAAGACAAGGTCCGCGACAGGGTCAAAGTCGCGTACGCCGAAGGCTGCAAGATCACGAAAGAAGGTGGCGACTGGTTCGCGGATACGGCGAATCTCAGTGATCCGGCGGAAGATCGCAAGCTGATTGCGGAAGCAGTGCAGGTTGCAAAGACTGCCGATGTGGCGCTGCTCGTGCTCGGCGGAAATGAGGACACGAACAAGGAGGGGTGGGCCGACAACCATCTCGGCGATCGCGACAGTCTCGACTTAATTGGACGCCAGAACGATCTCGTCAAAGCGATTCTCGAGACGGGGAAGCCGGTGATCGTTTTGCTTATCAACAGTGGTCCACTCTCGATCAACTATATCGCGGAGAATGTGCCGGCTATCCTTGAAGGTTTTTATTTGGGACAGGAAACCGGTGTCGGTGTCGCGGATGTTCTCTTTGGTGATTACAATCCGGCGGGCAAGCTCACGATCAGTTTTCCGCGTTCGGTGGGGCAGTTGCCGTTGTACTACAACCGCAAACCGACGGCGCGGCGAGGATATCTGTTTGCGAACAAGGAGCCGTTGTTTCCGTTCGGATTCGGACTGAGTTACACAACGTTTTCGTATTCGAATCTGAAGGTTAGTCCGGCGAACATCGGTGTGGCGGGCGAAGCGCGAGTCAGCGTTACGGTTACGAATACCGGCAAGCGGGCCGGTGATGAGATCGTGCAGCTCTACATTCGCGATCTGGTTAGCTCGGTCACGCGACCGGTGATGGAGCTCAAAGATTTCAAGCGCATCTCGCTCGGTCCGGGCGAGAGCAAGACGGTCGAGTTTGTGATCACGCCCAACAAGCTTTCGTTTCTCGATCTTAATATGAAGAGTGTCGTTGAGCCGGGTTGGTTCGACATCATGGTCGGCACGAGTTCAGTAAAGTATGAAACTGTTAAGCTCGAAGTTAAATAGGTCCGAAAAGGATGAGCAGGCAAAAACTATCTCGCGCAAAGGGGCAAAGGCGCAAAGATTTGTCTTTGATTTCCCTTTGCGCTTTTGCGCCTTTGCGCGAAAAACTTTCTCATTGACGATCGCTGTTGTGGTGCTGTGTTTTCCGGTCGCCGCGCAGCAACAGAGAACGCTCAAGGATGTTTTCAAGAATGATTTCATGATCGGCGCGGCGCTCAACAGGAACCAGATTTTCGAAAAGGACACGCGCGGCGCTGAGATTGTGCGCACGCACTTCAACTCTATCACGCCGGAAAACATCTTAAAGTGGGCACTGGTTCATCCGCAGCCGGGCAAGTATGACTTCGCTGCTTCCGATCGCTTTGTCGAGTTTGGCGAGAAGCACAACATGTTCATCGTCGGGCACACGCTCGTCTGGCACAACCAAACGCCGCGCTGGGTGTTTGAAGACGTCGATCGCGAAACGCTGTTGAGCCGCATGCGCGAGCATATTTTCACTGTAGTCGGCCGTTATAAAGGCAGGATTAAAGGGTGGGATGTAGTCAACGAAGCGCTCAACCAGGATGGCACGATGCGCGAGTCGCCGTGGTTCAAGATCATCGGCGAAGACTACCTCGTGAAAGCTTTCCAGTTCGCGCACGAAGCAGATCCGAACGCCGAGCTCTACTACAACGACTACGATCTCGAACTGCCCGCGAAACGCGCCGGTGCAGTAAAGCTGATCAAGAACCTCCTGGCTGCCGGCGTACGCGTCTCCGGCGTGGGTTTGCAAAATCATAATCTGATGGACTGGCCGTCAGTCGCCGACGAAGACGCAACGATTACCGCGTTCTCGGCGTTGGGACTCAAAGTTCACATCACCGAGCTTGATGTTGACGTGCTTCCCCGGACGACCAAACCGGGCGCGGATTATGCCGTCGATATTCCCGTGACTCCGCAGTTAAATCCATACGTCGATCGACTACCCGACGCCATGCAGACGGCGCTCGCGAAACGTTACGCGGAGTTGTTTAAGGTTTATATGAAGCACCGTGACGCCATCGAGCGCGTAACTTTTTGGGGAGTTGCAGATGGTGATTCGTGGCTGAACAATTGGCCCATGAAGGGCCGAACGAATTATCCGTTGCTGTTCGATCGCCTGGGCGGGCCGAAGCCGGCGCTGAATGCAGTCATCGATTCAATGCCTTAGAGCAGAGAGGGCAAAATGGCAAGCAATAATTATCAACCGAAACCGGAACATAAATTTACGTTTGGGCTGTGGACCGTCGGGAATCGTGGGCGCGATCCTTTTGGTGATGCGACGCGCGCGAGCGTTAGTCCGCCGACCATCGTCAAGCGTTTGAGCGAGCTCGGTGCGTACGGCGTCAATCTGCACGACAACGATCTGGTGCCGATCGAGGCGACGGTGGCTGAGCGAGATCGCATCGTGCGAGAGTTCAAACAGGCGCTCGACGACTGCGGCATGAAGGTGCCGATGGCGACGACGAATCTCTTTTACGATCCGGTTTTCAAAGACGGCGCCTTCACTTCCAGCGATCCGCGCGTGCGTTTGTACGCATTGCAGAAGACGATGCGATCGATGGATCTCGGCGCGGAGCTTGGCGCACACATTTACGTCTTCTGGGGTGGCCGCGAGGGTGCTGAAGTCGATGCCGCGAAAGATCCGCGCGAGGCCTTGAAGTGGAATCGCGAGGCGCTGAACTTCCTTTGCGAATACGCGCTCGATCAGGGTTACGACTACAAGTTCGCGCTCGAAGCCAAGCCGAACGAGCCGCGTGGTGATATCTATCTGCCGACGACCGGCGCGATGCTTGGGTTTATCGCGACGCTCGATCATCCGGAGATGGTTGGAGTCAATCCTGAAGTTGGGCACGAACAGATGTCGGGGCTCAATTTCTATCACGTGGTGGCCCAGGCGGTTGAGGCAGGTAAGCTGTTTCACATCGATCTCAACGATCAGAAAGGACCGCGGTTCGATCAGGATCTGCGTTTTGGATCGGAGTCGTTCAAGAACCTGTTCTTTTTGGTGAGACTGCTCGAATCCGCCTACGATGGACCACGTCATTTCGATGCGCACTCGTACCGCAGCGAGAGCGAAGAAGGTGTTTGGGAGTTTGCGGCGGGGTGTATGAGGAATTATTTGATCCTCAAGGAGAAGGCACGGCAGTTTGACGAAGATCAGGAGATCAAGGCGCTGCTCGATGAGGTACACAGCAACAACGGAGACGCGGAACCACTCGGAAGCTACAGCCGCGAGAAGGCGCAAAAGTTAAAGGATCTCCCGCTCGATCGCACCGAACTAGCGCGCAAGCCGTTGCCGTATGAACGTCTCGATCAACTAACCGTCGATATCTTGTTTGGCGTCCGCTAACAACTCTTTCGATTTTCAATATCTTGCGGGTTAATTTGTAGGGGCGGCACTCCG
>DATENQ010000476.1:0-3743 GCA_035275005.1 Pyrinomonadaceae bacterium
AATCTTTGTAGGGGCGGTCCTCCGTGGCCGCCCGTGGTTCCGAAATATTCATGATTGGTGAAACGGGCGGCCACGGAGGGCCGCCCCTACAAAGACCCAAGTACAAATTATCCCACTAAAAAATGCAGCGTTGTCTCGCCCACGCGCAGCTTGTCGCCACTGTCGAGCACGCGCGGTTGGCGCGGTGCGAGCCGCACCGAATCATTGATCACCGTTCCATTTACGCTTCCGAGGTCTTCGACGAGAAATGTTTCTCCTTCGAGCCAGATGCGCGCGTGGCGGCGAGAAACTTTTGTCTCAGGATCAAATCTTGAAAGATCGATCTCCGGAAAGATATTCGAGTGCGGATCGGTGCGCCCGAGCAGATTGCTATCTTTCTGCAGGATGAACGACGCATCGAGCTCAGTGGTTCCAGTAACCACGAGCTTCGCAGTCGGTCTCACGGCGTGCAGCAACGCACTCGATCCCACCGCCGCGAGCGGTTGTCGCGCGCCACAGTGAGCACAAAACACATCGTCAGCAGCAATGCGTCCACCGCAAAAACCGCAATAGACTGTCTGTACCTGAACCGTCTCCTGGCCCAGCGTGGGCGTGGGCATCCCGAAGCTGACCCTGCCCTCCATCAACTTTTCCAGATGATCCGCGAGCACGTTTCTCAAGTCGCGCGCGGTGCGGAAACGATCCTCGGGCTTGTACTCCACTGACCGCATCAGGATCAATTCCATCTCGGTCGAGATCGACGGCGCGATCTGGCGCGGTCTCGGGTTCTTTGTGAAGTCAAAAATCAGGAGCGGATTGTCCTGTGGATCAGCTCCGGTCAACAGGTGAAACATCGTCGCGCCGAGACTGTAGACGTCCGAAGCAGGCTGCACTCGCCCGCTGAAGAGCTCCGGCGGCGCGTAACCCATCGTGCCCACCGCGGTCACGCCCTTCTCCTGCTGCGTCACCCAGCGAGCAATACCGAAATCGATCAGCATCACTCGACCCGTGTTGCCGTCTATCATCAGGTTTGCCGGCTTCAGATCGCGATAGATGATTGGCTTTGGTCTCGAGTGCAGGTAGTCGAGCACGTCGGCCACTTGCATGCCCCAATCGGTAACTGTCTTCTCGTCCAATCTGCCGCCGACTGCTGCACGCATACGCGAAGCGAGATCGCCTCCCGAGATGTATTTCATCACGAGGTAGAAGCGACTCAACTGATCGTCGTAAAAGTAGTCGTAGATTGTCGGTATGCACGGATGCTCGAGCGACGTTAATAAGAGCGACTCGCGTTTGAAATCTCCGATGGCCTTCTCGTGCTGCCCGGGATCGAGGTGCGACTCGACCATCTCTTTAACCGCGCGCGGAGCATCACCGAGGTTGCGATCCTTCGCGAGGTAAACGGCGCCCATGCCGCCGCCGCCGATCCGTCGCACAATCTCATAGCGACCGTTCAAAACGGTGTTGGAAGCGAGTTGTTTGACTGTCGGACGATGACCGCCGGTCGTGCTTTCTTTGGTCGAGGTTTTTCCGGGAGCCTGGACGTTATCCGTGAACGATCCGCCGAGTGAATTCGAAGATATCGGAGGCAGCGACTCTTCCAGTTCTTCAGGTGGGACAACGGTGGTTTCAAGACTGCCGGAAGGCTCTCGTATCTCCGGTGCGGCGGTGACATGAGGTTCGTCGTCTTCGGGATCGAGGGTCGTCGCCCACTCGCGGCCTTCGCGTGGCTGCACGTTGTCGTCGTCTCCCAGAGTGGCAGACATGGAATCAAATTCCACTGAACCGGGTGTGAGCTGCGAGCCGCAATTGCCGCAATAGTGCTCATTATCGCGTACGCGGGCTCCGCAGGCGTTACATTCAGTCATCGATTAACGAGTAAACCAGTCTTTCCAGATTAAAGCGGCTCTACCTAAGAAGACGTCGTAGCAGGCTACTATTTCACAATGTGGAAGCGTAGAAATGTCTTTCCGACGATAATTTCATCACCATCGCACAATGCCTGACGCTGTCCTGGGGGTAATCGCTTGCCGCGATTGATGAACGTACCGTTTGTCGATCCGAGATCCTCGAGAAAATATTGGCCGTTACTGAGAGTGATGCGCGCGTGACGCCGCGAGACTTTAGCTTCGGGATCGTCCGTGTCCAGATCGACGTCAGGAAAGATGCCGCCATCGGCGTCCCAACGCCCGATCTGCGCTTCTACATCACTCAACATAAACTGTTTCCCGGTCGAGCGGCCTTTTTCGATAACCAGACGAGCATGCGGTTTGGCAGTTGATCGCAACGCTGACAAACTCAAGTTGGCGGAAACGCGACCACCGGCAAACTCCGGATGTGCGCCGGGCTGCGGTGCGTGATTGCCGTTGCCTCCGTGCACAGGCTTTCTCTGAACCGGGGTTGGACGGCCATTCGGGCGCAAAGGTGCGCCACACTCGTCGCAATATTGCGAACCATCCAGATTCTCTGTTTTGCACCGGTCGCAGGTAATCATAGTAGTTACATAAAGCAAGTCATTTTAGCGCGAACGCGGCTGCCACGCCAACGCATCTATAACAGTGAGCAGTGTTTCACGCAAAGACGCAAAGGACGCCGGGAGAGCGCAAAGGTAATAGCACGTCTCTGCCGTCTTTGCGTCTTTGCGTGAGCAAATTTTGTTAATAAAACGCGCGTTTCGGCGTTAGGATGTTGGTCCGTGCATTTGCTCTTAAATGAAACTGTTTGATAAGTTTCCACGTAAGAGCTACTTCTTCAAGCAGTAGGCCCCAGGTAGAAGGAACCCCAAGATGGCATTGAGTAAGAAAAAGAAGATTGTAATCGGCATCATAGCGGCGGTGGTGCTCCTGAGCGTAGTCGTCATTAGTGTTATCGCCACCCGCAAAGATGAGCCTGAAGTTATTACTGTGAAGGTTGAGACCAGGCCCGAACTGAAGCAGACCGTCACCGCCTCCGGCGAGGTGCGCCCCATACGCTATATCAAACTCACCAGCGAGGTGGCCGGCCGTATCGAAGAGATCTATGTGTCTCCGGGCGATCTAGTCACCAAGGGCAAACCACTGGTGCGGCTCGATCCAACCCAGTTACAGTCAGACCAGGAAGCCCAATGGGCTGCCACGCAAGCTTCTCTTAACGACGTACAAAACGCTCGTAACGCTGTGACTTCAGCCCAGCAGGCACTCGTCGTCGCCGAGGCTTCAGTAGCCGCCGCGCGGCAGCAGACAGTGGCATTCCAAACTGCCGTAGACCGGGCCCAGGTTGATGTGAACACGGCCCAACGCGAGCTCAAGCGCAACACCGAATTAATTGAAGCCGGCGTTGCTTCGCGGTTTGAATACGATGCCGCGCGCGACCGCTACGACACCGCCAAGATTGCTCTGGAAACTGCGAAGGCGAACCTCGAAGCTCAGAAGATCGCCGTGAAGGAAGCGACTGAGCGTGCCAACCAGCAGCGTATCGCCGTGAAGGAAGCGCAGACCAGCATCAAGTCGTCAGAGATGCGCGCCAGCCAACAGTCAGCCATGTTGCGCGGCCAGCAAAGCCAACGCTCCAAGGCAACCCAGTTGTCGCCGCTGAACGGCGTCATCGCCGACATTCCTACGCGCGTCGGTGAGTTTGCAACCGCTGCTCTGTCGTCAACGCCGTTGATGACAATCGCCGACATGTCGGCAATCAACATTGAAGTTAACGTCGACGAGACTGAGATCAACAACGTTCAGGTGGGCCAGGAGGCCAAGGTCAAGGTCGATGCCCTGGGTGAAAAAGAA
>DATENQ010000477.1:0-8608 GCA_035275005.1 Pyrinomonadaceae bacterium
TGGAGTGACGAGTATCTCGACAGAGATGCCGCAGTTTACGTCCGGACGCGCTGCTGTACTGGTGCGGGCGGTCACCAAGGATCAGGCCGCGGAGCTGCGTCGCATCATCCATCCCGCAGAATAGAGCCGCAAAAAGGCACAAAAGACACAAATGAAGTGGATTAGCTTTTTTGTGCTTTTTGTGCTTTTTTGTGGCTAATGAAAGTTTTCGTAAATGGCGAATCCAAGAATCTTTCTGGCACGCCTTCCTTAGCAGAATTAATCACACAGCTCGATCTGCCGGCGGCACGTATCGCGGTCGAACTCAATCGCGAGGTCGTGCGTCGCACGGAGTGGAGCGGTACTATGCTAAAGGAAGACGACAGGATCGAGATTGTTCACTTCGTCGGCGGAGGAGTAGATGTCAACAGCAATTCCAGCCAGCGTGTCGAATGAGAAACTGATTATCGCGGGGCGCGCGTTTTCTTCGCGCCTGATCATCGGCACGGGAAAGTATCGTAGTTACGATCAAATGCGCAGCGCTCACGAAGCTTCGGGAGCGGAAATGGTAACGGTAGCAGTCCGGCGTGTGCCGCTCGATCGTAGTAGCGAGTCGTTTCTCGATCACTTAAGTCCTTCTCTCCAGATTCTTCCCAACACAGCCGGCTGTTACAACGCTGACGATGCGATTAGAACTGCTCGCCTCGCGCGCGAAGCTTTGCAAACAGATCTCGTGAAGCTCGAAGTCATCGGCGATCAAACAACGCTGTTTCCCGACAACGAGCAAACACTCGAAGCAGCGCGCGTCCTTGTCAAAGAAGGATTCGTGGTGCTGCCGTACTTTAACGACGATCTGATCATGGCAAAGAAACTGCTCGACGCCGGTTGCGCGGCGATCATGCCACTCGCCGCGCCGATCGGCTCCGGTCTGGGCGTTCAGAACCCCGCGAACCTACGCATAATGCGCGAACAATTACCGAACGCGACGATGATTGTCGACGCCGGTGTCGGCACAGCCAGCGACGCCGCGATCGCGATGGAACTCGGCGCCGACGGCGTGTTGATGAACACGGCGATCGCCGAGTCTGAAGATCCGGCGAAGATG
Organism: Pyrinomonadaceae bacterium; assembly: GCA_035275005.1. GTDB lineage: Bacteria > Acidobacteriota > Blastocatellia > Pyrinomonadales > Pyrinomonadaceae > PSRF01. The sequence continues at coordinate 1,085 of DATENQ010000477.1, forward strand.
GCCACCGCGATGAAGCTCGCGATCGAGGCTGGTCGACTAGCCTATCTCGCCGGCCGTATGCCGAAACGTTTGTACGCGAGTGCCTCGAGCCCGTTACAAGGCGTTATTAAGTAATTCGTGTCTTCGTGTCTTTGTGGTTAGTTATTCGGTAGAGCCAGGTCGATTCGTTCCTGCTCGCGCATGACGCGGTCGCCGAGTTCGGTCGTCGCGATCGTGGGATAGGCCCCGCCTTTTACTTTCAAACACCCGGCAGCGATCAAGGCTTCTACATAGAGTTGAAGCTCGTCCGCGGCCATGTCCTTCAGTAATCCATAAGTCGACAACTCGTTGAGACGCGCGGTCAGCACTTGTTTCGCCGCGGATCCGCGGAGTGTTGATACGAGCATCTTTCTGCCGAAGCGTCCATTCATGCGTTTTGCGCACGCGAGTATTTTTCGCACGCGCAGCAGTTCGTCGTCCGTGGGTTCGCGTGGCGACAAGTCAGCGGGGAGAGATGGTGCGGGGCTCTCCTCGAGTTCGGTTTGGTACGAGGGCGCAAGAGTTGTTGGCTTGCAGTTGCCGCAGGTGCCGCATTCGCGCTCGTGATTGCGATCGCCGAAGTAGTTGAGGATGTGTGCGCGGTAACAGTAGTCGGTGTAGCAGAAGTCGATCATCGCGCGTAGCTTGCGTCGCTCAAGCTCGCCACGACGCGAGATATCGCGTGGATCGACGCGGAGTTGCGTTACTGGAACACTATCGAGCATCAGAATGCTGCGACCTTGCTGCGCACCGCGAGCGCCGCGATTCAGCGCCGGTGCCGTGCGTTGTATGTGTCCGGCACGTTCGAGCATGTAGAGCGCGGACTGAACTGCCATCTCGTTGCGTTCGCCCGTGCGCCGCGCGATCTCGGCGGTTGAGAGCTCGATTCTCCTTAGCTCTGTTGCGGCCAGACTGTCGTAAACCTGCTTAATGACGCTGAAGTCGGGATACGAGCCTTCGATAAAGAAGTCGTGTGTGTTCTTGTCGGCGTAGTTGAAGAGCAGGACGCACGTTGAAGGGAGACCATCGCGACCGGCGCGCCCGATCTCCTGATAGTAAGCTTCGATTGAACCGGGCATCTGGTAATGGACCACGAAGCGGATGTCAGGCTTGTCAATACCCATGCCGAAGGCGTTCGTAGCGACAATCATCTGCGTACGCCCGCTCATAAAATCTTCCTGTGCCTTAACGCGAACGCCATCGCTCATGCCCGCGTGGTATTCCGAAACTCTTAGGTTGACGGCCTTCAATTTAGCTCCGACTTGCTCGACTGCTTTGCGAGTCGAGGCATAAATGATTCCCGAGCCGCCGACCCTTTGGGCGAGGGCGCGAATGCGACTGATCTTCTCCTTCTCTTTTTCGGTGTGGACTACTTCGATCGAGAGATTGGGACGGTCGAAGCCGCTGACGAATGTTTGCGGCTGATTGAGGCCTAGCTGTTGAATGATGTCGGAGCGGACGTAAGGTGTGGCAGTGGCGGTGAGGGCGAGTGTTTGCACCTTGCCCAAAGACTTGATGACGTTCTTCAGACGCAGGTAGTCAGGGCGGAAGTCGTGACCCCAGGTTGAAATGCAGTGGGCTTCGTCGACGGCGAACAGCGAGATCGGAACCTGTTGTAAAGCGGAGTTGAAGCGACCGCTGCGAAAACGCTCCGGGGCTACGTACACGAGTTTGTGTTCGCGACGACGGAGAGCTTCGATGCGAGCGTGTTGCTCCGATTCGGAGATGGAGCTGTTGATAAAAGTCGCGGGCAGGCCGCGTGCTTGCAGCGCGTCGACCTGATCTTTCATGAGGGCTATCAACGGAGACACGACGAGCGTCGCGCCATCGAGAATCATGGCCGGGAGTTGATAACAGAGAGACTTGCCGCTGCCCGTGGGCATGACGACCACGGCGTCTTTGCCTTCCAGGATCGATCCGATCACTTCGCGCTGGCCTTCGCGAAAGTCCTCGAAGCCAAAGTGCCTTTGGAGCGAAGCGATTGCATCTGTGAGCGAATGCATGCGCGAGAGTCTATCAATTCGCACAAATCCGCGGCAAAGAACTTATGTTTCTCGGGTTGGGCGGAGAAAGCATGAAGTCTGCGTTGTTGTTGCGCGTGTCGGTGCAGCCGTTCGCGGCACGCAGTATCGCGTTTGTGTTGCTGGCGGCGGGAGCGGGAACTGAGCCGCGAAAGCAGTTCGCGGTGCTGCCGTAGCCGACCAGGTCGACAATGTTTGGATCGTTTGGACACGTGCCTGATAGCACAGTCGAGCTCTTCACCAGCGCGACTTTGCCTGAGCCCGCGGCCATCGCGATCGTACCTGTCGCATCGGGCGCAGATAAGACAACCCCACTACTCCCGCCGGAACTTTCCTGAATGAGATAGTACTGTCCGGGTAGCAACGTCACTGATGTAAGCGGTGTTACCGACCATGTTGAAGCAGTTGCGCTCGCATACTGCACTGACCAGCCGCTGAGGTTAACGCTCGTATTCCCTCGATTGAAAATCTCGATGAAATCATTTCGGAACGGCGAACCGGAGTTTCCGCCACCGCCGAAGACCTGACTGATGACGATGGTTGGTGATGACGAGGGTGTCGGAGTCGGCGTAGGCGTCGGCGAAGGTGAGCCACTGATTAACACGGATACTAAATTGCTATTTACGCCATCCGCGTTGACGATTAACACGGATCTGCCCGCTCCGCGCAGATCAGCGGGCACGAGGACGTTTATTTGATCCAGTCCGGAAAATGAGGTGGAGGAGACTGCCTCAACAAGCGCTGGCTTGGCGTTGATTGTCACTGAGACGTTGGTTGCTTGAGTTACGCCAGTCGCGAAGATGGATAACCGCAGTTTTCCGTGGGATGGATCGAATGGCGCAGTCGTCAACGTATCCGCGTCGAGCATGATGGCATCGCCGCGACCGTCGCCTGTGATAGTGAACACACCGGGAGCTGCGCCAGAAATCATTGCCTCTGCCTTAGACGACAAGCCCTCCGCGTTGGTCACCAGGAACTCCCCCGGTCCACTTGTTAGTTCACCAGGCACCACGATGACGATTTCCTCCGCAGACGAATGAATGATCTGCGCCGCTCTGCCGTTTACTTTCACAGTGGGCATCTCTGCTTTCGAGACCAGCGCGGTGCCGAGAATCTTCGCGATACTGCCCGGCGCAATCCGCGTTGGCTCAGGCTCGTTTCCTCCAGCTGCGGCGTTGAGAACAGTCGCTGCACCGATCGATCGCGGCGTAATCGCAGCCAGATAGATCTCGCTATTGTTGCGAAAATCGTCATCGCTAACTGCTCCGGAAAGAATCCGTGGAAAACTGAACGCCACGAGCGAGCCGTCGAAATTGAGCGACGCCACAACTTCCGCCGTCGCAGACGAAGGCGCATTTGTGATCTGTTGTATTTCTCCGGTTGGTAGATCCAGCACGTAGAGTTCGACACCGCCGTCGCTCGCGTTCGTGACGCGTCGCCGCGTAGCAAAAGCAACACGCCTACCGTCGCCGCTAATCGTCGGTTGCAGCTTCACGTCGACAGTTCTCGAACCCAATTGCGTCAGTTGCCGAATCGAATTGTCACGGCCTTCGTAGAGGAATACCTGTGTTTGATTCGGCGCAGTCAATGCCGAATAGACCAGTCGCATCCCATCGTTGCTGATCGCCCGCCCCTCCGTGATCGACAACTCAGGAACGCCAGTCGCCAACACACGTGTTGTTGTTTGCGTCTCGATCAGAACCAGATCGTCAGTCCCGGTTTTGTAATAGACGCGCGATCCGTCGGCACTGATCTTCGGACTTTCAGCCGAGTGCTCGAACGTGTTGTTTGTCAGTTGTGTGTATCGCTGATCCAGCGTGTCATACAAGAAGATCTCATAACTTAGATCTTCATTTTGTCCGCAGAGATTTCGATTCGATGAGAACGCAATCGTGCGTCCGTCAGCGGTCACGGTCGGCTGAAAGTTTCCATCGCTCAGCCGTGAAGTGACATCGGTGGGCTTCGTGTCCGTGAGTTGTTGCACCTTCGAACCATCGAACAGAAAGATCTCTGAATTTCGATCGGCGTTGCGCCCTATCAGATCCTCCATCGAAGAGAAGACAACTATCCTTCCATCAGTCGTCATAGCAGGACTGACAGCACGCGTGCGTCCAATCTCCTCAAAAACTTCTCCATTAAGATCGGCGCGAACCGCGTGAAATGAAGAATCCGCAGTCGACTCAAACGCCACAATCTTCCCATCGTCACTCAACGTCGGATTCAAATTGAGCGCCTGTTCCGCCGTAACGGTAAGCCGCGTCAAACTCAAAACAGACGCCGGTTGTGGTCTAAAAAGGGAATTGCCAATGAAAAGAAAACTGGTAATGAGGAAACAGGTTGTGAGACGAAGCATAGTGAGGTTAGCTCCTTACTAAAAATTTTCAGCGCATTCTACACCTCGCTCGAAAAATTTCAAGCAGAATCTTGTCTAGTGGTATTCTCACCCAAATGAAAATTCTTGTGAGTGGTTCGCATGGGCTTGTTGGTAAGGCTCTGGTGCATTCGCTGACCGAAGACGGGCATGAAGTGATACGGCTTGTGCGCGGCGAACATGCCTTGGGCGCTCCGGAGGTCGGATGGCAGCCGCAGCAGGGGCGGATTGACGTTGAGCACCTTGAAGGGATTCACGCTGTGGTCCATCTCGCCGGGGAGAATATTGCCTCGGGGCGCTGGAGCGCGGAGAAAAAGCGAGCTATTCGCGAAAGCCGCGTGAAGGGAACAGCGTTGTTGAGTGATGCGCTTGCACAGCTCTCTCGACCGCCCTCAGTGTTTCTCAGCGCGTCGGCGATTGGCTACTACGGCGATCGAGGCGATGAATTGTTGACTGAAGAGAGTGCGCCGGGGAAGGACTTTTTATCGAGCGTGTGTAAAGAGTGGGAGGCGGCGACCAGACCCGCGGTGGAGAAGAGAATCAGGACCGTTTACACGCGCTTCGGAATCATTCTCGATCCGGACGAGGGCGCGCTCGGGAAGATGTTGCCGCCGTTTCGCATGGGTGTTGGCGGCCGGGTGGGGGATGGCAAGCAGTGGATGAGCTGGATCGCGTTGGAAGATGTCGTGAACGGATTGAAGTTTCTGATCGAAGACGAATCGATTAAGGGACCAGTGAATTTTGTAGCGCCGGAGCCAGTAAGGAATGCGGAGTTTACTAAAACGTTGGGGCGCGTTCTGAACAGACCGACGCTCTTTCCGATCCCTGCGTTTGGCGCGAGACTCGCTTTTGGCGAGATGGCTGATGCGCTACTGCTTTCGAGTCAAAAAGTGGACCCGAGCGTTTTGGAAGACAAGGGGTTCATGTTCACCTGGCCCACGCTCGAACCGACACTAAGGCATTTATTAGCCGCAGATGAACGCGGATGACGCGGATTTAGCCGCGGCTAAACTCCGGCAGCGCCTGAAAAACCTCGAGCGCGTATTTCACGTTCCCAAATGGCGCCGACACCTGTACACCCTGAATCTCATCGCGCACTTCCAGCAGCGACTCGCGCGCAATCTTCAGTCCTTCGTCGCGCCCGGCTTCCTTGCTGATGGTCGAAGCCGCGCGCATACGGTCCATGATCGACGGCGTGACGCGCACGCCCGGCACCTCGTTGTGCAGAAACTCCGCATTGCGATACGAAACCAGCGGCCAGATCCCGGCGATAATCGGAATCCGCACATGCTCGATCCGCTTGAGAAACTCTCGCAGTTGATTCGTATCAAACACAGGCTGCGTGATCGCATACTGCGCGCCCGCCTCGACCTTCCATTCGAACCGCTTAATCTCTTCGTCGAGATTGATCGCCCCCGGATTCACGCCCACGCCGATACAGAAAGCGGTTGGCTCGCCAATCGGATTGTTCCCGAGATCGAGGCCATGGTTCAGCTTGTTGACCATGTTCGTAAGACCGATCGAGTCGATATCAAACACAGCCGTCGCGTCCGGGTATGGTCCCATCTTCGGCGGATCGCCGGTGATAACGAGGATGTTGCGCAAACCGAGCGCTGCTGCTCCGAGCAGGTCTGACATCATGCCCAGCAGATTTCGATCGCGACAACAGTAGTGCAGCACTGACTCGATCCCGATCTGTTGTTCGACCAGCACCGCCGTCGCGATCGCGCTCATGCGCGACTGCGCACGCGCGCCATCGGGAATGTTGACGCCGTCAACACCGGCTTCTTTCAGCAGGCGAATCGAGTCGAGCGTCTTCTTCGCGTCGACACCCTTCGGCGGCAACACCTCGACCGAAGTCACAAACTCACCAAGCGCGATCTTTCGTCCCCAATTAGAGCGCTCTTCAGGCGGCACGACATGAATATCCGGCGCCGTTTCCTCGACACTCACCGTTGCGCCGCCACTCAACGCAACGCGCTGTGCTCGCGGTGAAGCTGCGCGCACCGAATCAGCTATCAACTTGATGTGCGCCGGCGTAGTGCCACAACAGCCGCCAATAAACTTCGCGCCCGACTGAATAAATCGCTTCGCAAACTTCGACATGTACTCAGGCGAGCACATGTAAAACTGGCGCCCCTGCACGTCGCGCGGCAGTCCTGCGTTTGGCTGTGCGGACAGTTTCTTCTTTGTGACGGCGCGCATCTTCTCGAGGGCGCTGAGAATGATCGCCGGTCCAACGCCGCAGTTGAGCCCGATAACATCCGCGCCCCACTCGTCGAGACGTTCGGTAAACAGCTCCGGCGTGGTGCCAAACATCGTGTTGCCGTCGATCATGATCGTCATCTGCGCGATGATCGGCAGATCGCAGAGGTCGCGGATAGCGGCTATCGCCTGACGAATCTCTGAGACGTCGGAAAAAGTCTCGAGACAGAAGAGATCCACACCGCCTTCGAGCAGTGCGAGCGCCTGCGCTTTGAACATGTCGCGGGCCTCGGCAAACGAAGTTGGACCATAAGGCTCGATGCGCAGGCCGAGTGGGCCAATAGCGCCTGCGACGTAAGCGCGTTCGCCGGCAGCCTCGCGGGCCACCTTCGCGGCGATCGCGTTGATCTCGTGCATGCATCCTTCGAGCCCGTATTGCTGAAGTTTGTAAGCAGTCGCGCCGAAGGTGTTGGTCTCGATGATGTCGGCGCCGGCGCGTATGTATTCAGTGTGAATCTCGCGGACCAGATCACGATTGCTGAGATTCAATTCGTCATAGCAGCGATTGATGTAAACGCCCTTGGCATAGAGCATGGTCCCCATCGCGCCGTCGACGACGAGAATACGATCAGTGGAGAGAAGTTCCTTGAATGGTTGCATCGTTATTGAAAGAAAAAGTCCCGCGCTAAACAACGCGGGACTTCAAATCCGTTTGAAGTTGTTCGGGTCTTTCTTCAGACTACCCGAGCTGTTTAGCTGGTTATTTTGCGTGGCCGCAAGTCGCCTTAACTCACCACGTTTTTCATCGCTGCTTATACGCCTCGCGGTCGGGAACTGTCAAGAAGGCCTTTTGTAGGGGCGGCACTCCGTGGCCGCCCGTCTCCGGCATAAATCGAACGACGGGCGGTC
>DATENQ010000478.1:0-2398 GCA_035275005.1 Pyrinomonadaceae bacterium
AGCGTCGCCTCCAACGCTGCCAACCTGATCTTGTCACTACGCAGCGCACGGTAAAGCGGGTGCCTGCGCAGCCGCGAAACGATCGCCTGCTTGCCTACTATCAGTCCAGCCTGTACCGACCCGAGCAGTTTGTCACCACTAAACGAAACAACATCGACCCCACGCTCCACGATCTCGCGGACGACAGGTTCATCAACCACACCGTACTTTGCCAGATCGCTCAACTGTCCCGAGCCGGCATCTTCATACAACGGCAGCCCACTTTCCCGCGCGAGACTCGAAAGCTCAGCCAACGCCGGCGTACTCGCAAAACCGACAATCCGGTAGTTCGACGGATGAACACGCATGACCAAACGTGTATTTGGTCCAATTGCACGCCGGTAATCTTCAAGGTGCGTCCGATTCGTCGTCCCCACTTCGACCATGCGGGTGCCCGATCCGGCCATCACATCCGGCACACGAAAGTCGCCGCCAATCTCCACCAACTCTCCACGCGAAACGATCGTCTCTCCATCACGTGCAAGCACCGTCAAGATCAGTAGCGCAGCAGCCGCGCAGTTGTTCACGACCAGCGCATCCTCAGCCCCGGTCAGATCCTTCAGAAGCGACTCGACTCGCGACCCGCGTTTACCACGCACGCCGCTCTCAATATCGTATTCAACGGAACAGTAACGAGCGGCTTCATCCATCGCGGCGCGCGCTGTTTGCGAAAGCGGCGCACGACCAAGATTCGTGTGCAGCAACACCCCGGTCGCATTAATCACTGGTCTAATACCAGTCTGACTCTCGCGACGCGCACTCGCCTCCATCCGCTTCACCGCTTCCGCAAGCAGCAGTTCTGCCTGATTACCATTCGTCTTGAGAAAGTCGTGGTCCGTGCGAATCAGCGAACGTATTTCGGCCGTGACCGCGCGCGCGATGTTAGTCAGTCTCTTAATCCCAACTAACCCGCGCAGCTCACGCGCCGCCTCAGTACGCAATAACTGATCGACTGACGGCACATGACGCAGACTGTTTTCCTGGTCCGGCATAAGTTTTGGAAGAGTATCCACAGATTACGCAGATTTTCAAAATCATCCGGGTAACTTGTGGATAAATAAAAAGTTTGACACGCCGCTTTCGCACCCCCTAGACTGGAATCGCGTCCGCACCAATAGGCGCCCCGCCACAATCCTCGCCAGGAGATTCAATTCCGTGGGATTACGCGAAAACAAGCTACTCAGATCAAAACTACAGGCACAGGCCAAGAACAAACATGGCGGCGAGACTCAGCCGAGCCCTGACGAACAACTCACACGTCTCGAAGACGACATCCGTCGCCTCCGAATCGAGTTTGACATCTTCTTCAATGGGGGCGCAAAGAGGCCACCTTACGACACCAAAGGCCGCGTTGAGACCCTGCTGAAACGACTCGGCGACGATCGCGCGTTGACCTACGCGCAAAGATATCGCTATAGCTCGCTCGCCGCTCGTTATAACGCGTTCCGGGAGCTCTGGCGTCGCACGATGCAGGGACGTGAAGAAGGTCGCGATCCGGTTTCCGCCGCTCGGGCCAGTGCCAAAAAGGAAGCATCCACGAAGACGATCGAATCCGTCTCTTTTGTTTGCCTGGATGCGCATCACGAAGTTGAAGTCGTCAAAAACATTTACGAATCATTGATTGAAGCGAAGCGCCGTTGCGGAGAACCGACTGAAGGTCTGTCATTTCCGAAATTCCATCGTTTGCTTGCTTCGAAAGCGGATGGAATCAAGCAACAAAGAGGCTGTGATCGCGTGCTGTTTTCCGTTGCGGTGGAGGACGGCCACGTGAGTTTCAAGGCCAAGGCCGATTAATTGGGCGAAACAAAAGGCGGACAAAAGAAAAGGCGACTCGATGGTCGCCTTTTCTTTTTGTGAGCTTACCGGACCCGTGACCGGAAGCAAGTCAGTGGCTATGCTTAAGCAAGCCGGGGAGACAACTACGTCTTCGTGACTTTTTCAGCCTGAGGTCCCTTTGGGCCTTGTGTCACCTCAAACTCGACTTCCTGACCCTCTTCGAGAGTCTTGAAGCCATCGCCCTGGATAGCGCTATAGTGAACGAAGATGTCCGAAGAGCCTGGCTGCTCGATGAAACCATAACCCTTCGAATTGTTAAACCACTTGACCTTACCGGTTATTCTAGACATAACAACGAATCCTCCTAACGATTCGGTAGAACTGATGCGAAAGCAGGCAAAGCTTTCTCATCGACTGGTTAATGCTTGTGAGCCGGGTCGCGCCTTGGCGCGGCGCTAGACGGAAACACACAACCAACAAAAAATGCATGATGAAAAGCGCGGGGAGCGCTATTTCAGCATGCACAGACTTACGGGGGCAGAACTAACGAAACTCATTGACGTACAGCTTTTATCGGGAATGC
>DATENQ010000479.1:0-22822 GCA_035275005.1 Pyrinomonadaceae bacterium
AATCAGGTTTGGCTTCTCGATCGCAACGGCGGCGAGGCAATGCAGCTCACCGAGCTCAAAGGACGTTTGCAGGGACACGAATGGTCTCCCGATTCAAAACGGCTGGCGCTGGTGATCGGCGATCCCGATCCGGACGCTGACCCGAATCCGTCTCCACAACCCGGCGCCACACCGCGCGTCCCGAAGCCGATCGTCATCGATCGTTACCGTTACAAACAGGACGGCGCGGGCTACCTGCTGAAAGGGCGTAACACGTACATCTATCTCTTCGATCTCGAGACAAAGAAACTCGAGCGACTCACGAGGAGCAAATGGGATGAAGGCTCGCCCGCGTGGTCGCCGGACGGCACTCGCATCGCCTTCATGAGCAACCACATCGAAGATCCCGATCGCGATCCCGCGGCGCAGCTCTTCGTCGCCGAAGCGAAACCCGGCTCGACCGAGAAGCAATTGACGCCGGAAGGCGCGCGCGCCGGACGTTCGCGGCCTGAGTGGAGTCCTGACTCTAAGTGGATCGCGTTTTCCGAAGGCGAGGAGCGGAAGTATGGCGCGTATAGCATGGACCATCTCGCGCTCGTTCCCTCGGACGGCAGCAGCGCTCCCACTCTTTTCAAGGCGACCGAGGATCTCGATCGTGGCGTCTCATCGCCGCGCTTCAGTCCCGACGGTAAGTCCATTCGTTTTCTGGTCACTGACGATCGCTCCGTTTATCCGATGAAGGCGAGCTTATCTGGCGGCGCCGCGGAAAGACTACTCTCCCCGCCGGTCGTGATTTTCAGTTGGAATTTTGGTGCTGGAAAAACGGTTGCAATTGCCGGCGGCGACAACAAGGCCAACGAGATCCACGTTTGGGAAGGAAACTCGCTCCGCCAGATCACACACCAGAACGATGAGCTCTTCGCGGAGTTGGATCTGGGAGCCACTGAAGAGGTCGGATTCAAGAGTAAAGACGGCACGCAGGTGAATGGGTTGTTGACGTATCCCACCGGTTACGCGAAAGGAACGAGAGTTCCATTGCTGCTCCGAATTCACGGTGGGCCAAATTCGCAGGATCAACACTCATTCAGTCTCGAACGGCAGGTATTCGCCGCGAACGGTTACGCCGTACTGGCAGTGAACTATCGCGGCAGCTCCGGTCGCGGACAAAAGTACTCGCGCGCGATCTTCGCTGACTGGGGCAACTACGAAGTTCAGGATCTGCTCGCCGGAGTCGACCACGTGATCAAGATGGGCGTGGCTGATCCCGATCGGCTTGGCGTGGGCGGCTGGAGTTACGGCGGCATCCTGACCGATTACCTGATCGCGAGCGACACTCGATTCAAAGCAGCCACGAGTGGCGCAGGCACGGCTTTCACTGTCGCTTTCTACGGCACCGATCAGTACATCATTCAATATGATCACGAGATTGGTCCGCCGTGGAATCCGAAGGCGTGGGAGACGTACGTGAAGATCTCGTACCCGTTCCTGCACGCGGATCGTATTCAGACGCCGACGCTCTTCATGGGCGGCGAACGCGACTTCAACGTTCCGATCGAAGGCAGCCAGCAGATGTACCAGGCGCTGCGCAGTCTCGGGATCGACACGCAACTGATCATCTATCCGAATGAAAACCACGGCATTCAGCGACCCAGTTATCAACGCGATCGGATGGAGCGATACCTCGCGTGGTACGAGAAATACATCAAAAAATCCACAGGTCCGTCGAGCACTTCGACAGCGAAGTGATCGATGGCTAATATAGTTGTCGCATGCGTCTATTTGCGACATCGGATGTACACGCCGACTACAAAGAAAACTTTAACTGGCTGAAAGAGCTTTCGGGCACCGCCTACCGCGACGACGCGTTGATCGTCGCGGGCGACGTCTCAGACCGCCTGGAGATCATTCGCGAGACTCTCCTGATGCTGCGGGCGAAGTTTCGCCACGTGCTCTTCACGCCCGGCAATCACGAGCTCTGGGCGAGAACTGAAGGTTTCGATTCAATCGAGAAGTTGCAGCGCGTTTTGAGTCTCTGTGAAGAGATCGATGTAACCACGAGTCCGTTGCGCCTGGAAGATGTTTGGGTGGTGCCGCTTTTCTCGTGGTACGACGGCGTCTTTCATTCCGAGGAAGAAGAGCGGGCGGCGCGAAAATCGTGGGTTGATTTTCACGTGTGCAAATGGCCTGAAGATGCCGCGCCGCTGCCTGATTATTTTCTGCGTATGAACGAACCGCATCTCAAGACTTACGATGCGCCCGTCGTAACCTTTTCGCACTTCATTCCGCGTTCCGATCTCTTTCCGCCGAAGCAGTATTTAAGGTTCAGCTGGTTGGAAAGTATTTCGCTGTGTGCGGCACTCGACAGTCAGATTCGAATGCTCAAGTCGCGTACACACGTCTGCGGTCATACACACACGACTTTCGATCGCGTCATCGACGGCGTCCGCTACCTTCAGAACGCCGTCCGCTACCCCCGCGAACGCACCCCCGCCAGCATCCCGATTAAGCAGATTTAGCCGCAAAAAAGCACAAAATGAAGTATGAACAAGTCAGGAAGAGGGGCTTGTCCCCGCTCTGTCAATTCAACGAGCGGGGGCAAGCCCCTCTTCCTGACTTGTTCTTTTCCCGACTGTCTTTGTGCCCTTATGTGCCTTTTGTGGCTAATCTTTTTGTGGGACTTTGTGGCCGTTGCGGCGGGGGATTTTTTGGAGCAAGCGGGCCAGGGTTTGGAGGTCGAAGGGTTTTGTGAGGTGGGCATAGAAGCCCTGGTCCGAGGCGCGCTGAACGTCTTCGGGCCGGCCAAATCCCGTCAACGCCACCGCCGGTAAATCCTCTTTACCGGGCAGCTTCCGCAGCCTGCTCAAAAACTCAAACCCATCCATCTCCGGCATCGAAATATCTGACAACACCACGTCAAACTCTCGCTCACGCGCAAAACGCAATGCCTCAGATCCACTCGTCGCCGCACAAACCGACGCGCCGCCAATCTCCAACAAGTGTCGCACCATCTCGGTCGTGTCTTCCGAATCGTCAACAACCAGTACTTCCATTCCCTGAAGCGTCCCAATCGTCAGATCGGTTAAGAGGCTCGGCCGTCTCTTCGTGTCGACGCTGCGTGGGAGTCGAATCGTAAACGTCGCTCCCTTTCCAATCCCGGCGGAAAAGGCCGAGACCATACCACCGTGCAACTCCACCAGTTGTTGGACCACTGCCAGACCGATTCCCATGCCCGACTGCGCGCGACTGGTCCCGGAATCAGCCTGACGAAAGATCTCGAAAATGTGCGGGAGGAACGACGTATCAATTCCCTGCCCGTTATCAGCCACAGTGAGCACAATCTCATCGACGTCTTCTTCGAGACGAACTTCAATGCGCCCGCCACGCGGCGTAAACTTCACCGAATTATTCAGCAGGTTCCAGATGATCTGCTCGAGTCTCACGGGATCGGCCTGAACAAACAACGGCTCGTCACGCGCGACCACCTGGATTTCAATGTCTTTGGCATCGGCGTCGATACGCACCGTCTCGATTGCATTTTCAATCGAGACCACCGGCGAAACAGTCTCACGATTCAATTCCAGTTTGCCGCTACGCAGGCGAGATAGATCGAGCAGATCGCGAATCAGTTTTGACTGCGCCACGGCGTTGCGCTTAACCGCGTCGGCCATGCGCTGCAGATTTGGCGACCGCTTGATCTCTTCCATCCGCAGGAGCAATTCCGCGTAACCCAGAATCACGTTGAGCGGATTGCGCAACTCGTGCGACATGATCGCCAGAAACTCATCCTTGAGACGGTTTGCTTCCTCGGCTGTTTCACGCAGGTCATGTTCTCGCTCCAGCAACTGTTCTCGTTCGCCTTCAACTTTTTTGCGCTCGAGGTAGTCAGCCGTCTGGCGCGCCAGCAGATCCATCAAGCGCAGTTCCTGCTCGCTCGGTCGATGCACGTTGCCGAAATGCGTGGAAATAATCCCGAGAACTTTACCCGAGCTGCTCATCAACGGGAGCGACTGCACGGCATGCACATCCGCTTCGAGCATCGCTGTCAGCGACGGCGTGCCGGCATAGATCTCGCTCTCAGTGATGTCTTCTACAATTACCCGTTGTTTCGTTAACAGCGAGACGCCGCACGCTGTGTCTCCCGTGGCGACACTCTCGAAAAACTCCACGAACGGGTCTTCGAAACCAGTCTGCGTCGCGAGGTTAAGCGTGTTCGTTTCGCTGTCGAGCAATTGGATGTTGCCTTTATCCGCGCCTGTGATCTCCATCGCGACCTTAAGAACCTCTTCCAAACAACTGGCAACGTCGTTTGCTTCCACAGCGCAATAAGCACCGATCTCGTTCAGGCGTCTCATGGCCTTTAAGTCAGCAGCACTGTGCTCCAGGATTCCGAAAAGACGCGCTTCGCTTTCACGCAGTTCCTTCGTGCGCTCGGCAACCTGTTCTTCGAGATTGTTTTTGGCCTGGCGCAGTTTTTCTTCCAGCGCTTTTTGCGACGTTAGGTCAGTGACGACGATGCCGATCGAGTTTGTTTGCGGCTGTAGTTTCGCAAACGACATCAGCACCGGAACTTCGCGACCGTCGCCGGGACTGAGCTTGTATTCGCGCCGGATGCTCTGCTTTATCGCCCGTTCCAGGTCTTCATGAAATTGCTCACGCTGCTCAGGAACGATGTAGTCGCCGAAAGGGACGCCGCTGGCGGTTGCTTCCTGCAAACCGAGAATGTGAGCAAAGTTGCGATTGCTGTAAAGGATGTACGAATCAGGAGAGACACTCACTGCGCCTTCGTTCATCTCGTCGATCATGAGCCGGTAAGGATAATCGGCGCTGGTCAACGTGTAGATAACTTCGCCCTCCGGGGCCTCGATCACCAGGGCATCGACTTCGCCCTCGCGAATCGCCCGCAGGGTTTCTTCCGCTTCCTGGAGCCGGCGCTCCAGTTCGATGACTTCGTCTTCTCCGACTTTTGAACTCTCTTTTACTTTTGCCATTTCGTTTAAGTATGAGGTTCCTGGCGTTTGTAGACGTCCAACCCGACCAGGATCTTCTGTGTGTTGGACAAATCGCCAACAAACTTTCGCAGGGGCTGCGGTAGTTTCTTCACCAGCGTCGGGGCGGCAATGATCTGCTCTTCGCGCGCCGCCTTCGGGTTCTCGTAAATATCAATCACTTCCAAATCGTAATCCGGTAGATGCTCTTCACATATCTTCCTCAGGTTATGAACAGCTCTCAGAGAGTGTACCGATGAACCAGTTACGTATAGGCGCAGTATGTATTTCGCACGTTTTAGCGGCGAGACTTTCAGCGCTTCTTCAAAAACTTCCGTGGCGTTGCGAAGCTTGCTTTTTAAGCGGCCGTTACCCTCTGATTTCGAATTCTCATCTGATTTTGTCATTTAGCACACTAATTACTAACGCGGTTGGATATCGAGACCAACCAGAACTCGCTCGGTGTTGGAGAGATCGCCAATGATCTTTCTAATCGGCTGCGGCAATTTCCGCACCAGCGTTGGGACAGCCAGGATCTGATCACCTCGCGCCAATGTCGGGTTTTCCATCAGATCGACGACTTCGATGTGATACTTACCTTTCAGATACTCCTCACAAATGTCCTTCAGGTTCTTGAAGGCGGTGAGCGAGCGCGGAGTTTGTCCTGCAACATAGAGGCGCAAATTCCAGCGAGCTGAATCACCATCGACTGACGGCGTTTGCCCATTGCCCGCCCGTCGTAACTTTTTACTCGGGGTAGATTTCATCGAACAGTTCCTTTCCGGGCTTTTTTGGCACCGTTGCCCTCGATATGTACTCCTCCAAGATCGGCCTTACGCATGCGCGCTATCTCGAGTCGCTGGTCGGTAACTACTTTTTGCCGTTTCTCTTCCTCGTCCAGTTCTCTGATAATCGCATCGCGTTCAGTTTCATACTGTCCCTTTAGTGCGACCAATTGTGCTTCGTACAGTTCCTGCTTGCGTCGCAGCTCGCGTTGTTTGCGTGCCACTACTTCCTGACGTGTCATTTCGGCCGATCGTTCACGCGCGAGTTGCGACGACCGTGCCGAGCCCATTAAAACTCCCTCGGCGCCAATATAGGCCTCGATCAACTCAATGCCTCGACCGGTCAGCAGAAATTCACGCACCTGGTTAGAGTGCGCGATTCCGCGAGCCTTCAGAATGTAGAGCCCGCGATTTCGCTCGCCATTTGCTTCGACATTCTTTACCAGCAGCCATGCATCCATCAACGACGAGACGCCCACTTCCGAGTCTTCAGCGTCAGCACTGGCTGATGTCAAACTCGTAAACATAGCCGTAATCTGCCGCGTCTTAAGGAAATCTATCAGTCGCGTGAGCATTGCTTTAGTCTCGGTTTCGTCGCCCACAGCGAGGAAGTTCGTTATCGGATCGACTACTACAACCGAAGGACCAAATTCACTGATCATCTTGTGAATCATGGCAAGGTGTATTTCCAGTCCCCAGGCGGACGGCCGCGCGTTTTGGAACTTCAACAAACCCTTTTTCACAAACTTTTCCAACTCGATTCCGACTGAACGCATGTTACGGATGATTTGCTCCTGCGACTCCTCAAACGCGAAGAAGAGCGCTTTCTCACCGCGCGCACAGGCTGCCTCGATAAAGTGCGCGCCCAGAGTGCTCTTTCCCGTGCCTGCTGTTCCGGAAACAAGTATCGAGCTGCCGCGGTAGAATCCTTTACCGTCCAGCATATCGTCTAGACGCGAGTTACCGGACGAGACACGCTCCGTAGGTGCCGGGTGCGTCAAACCGAGCGAGGTGATCGGTAAAACAGAAAAACCCTTTTCGTCGATTAGGAAAGGATACTCGTTGGTGCCATGCGATGTGCCGCGGTATTTGACGATCCGCATTCTTCGCGTGGAGATCTGATTCTGTACACGATTATCGAGGAGGATCACGCAGTCGGCGACGTACTCTTCGAGACCGTAACGAGTCAACGTGCCCTCGCCGCGCTCGCAGGTAATAACAGCCGTCACTCCTTTTTCCTTCAGCCAGCGAAACAGCCGCCGGAGCTCGGCACGAATGATTGCTTCGTTGGGGAGCGCGGAGAAGAGGGCTTCGAGAGTATCGAGAACGACACGCTTTGCTCCAATCGAGTCGATGGCATAACTGAGCCTGAGGAACAGTCCTTCGAGATTGTATTCGCCGGTCTCTTCGATTTCGGAGCGCTCGATGAAGACGAAGTCGAGGACCAGTTTCTTGTCCGCGATCAGTTGTTTCAGATCGAAGCCCAGCGAGGCGACGTTTGTAGCCAGCTCTTTATCGGTTTCTTCGAAGGACATGAAGACGCCGGGCTCGTCGAACATGGTGGCGCCTCGCACGAGAAATTCCATGGCGAAGAGAGTCTTGCCGGCGCCGGCGCTGCCGCAAATGAGCGTCGGCCGGCCGGCCGGCAGACCGCCTCGGGTGATCTCGTCAAAGCCGGGGATTCCTGTGCGTTCTTTTCGGAGATTTTCCAAGGGTTTGAGACTGTTACGACGGTTCTGTCTGATCACTCAGGCCCCTCCAGAGCACACCGATAGTGGGGATTGGTAAAACAGGGGAAAAGGGGAAGGGATTTATATCATATTTGGGTTTTTAAGAGATAGAGCCACGGATTTGGCGGATGAACACGGATCAGATCCGGCGTTTATCCGTGAAATCTGTGGCTAAATCGCGATGCCCCAGGGACCGTCGCCGGCTTTGACGGTCCCGATCACCTTGTTTGTAGACGTGTCGATCACCGTGACGTCGTTTGAGAGGCCGTTCGCCGTGTAGAGCTTGCGTCCGTCCGGCGTTAGGGCGATGCCCCAGGGACGTTGGCCCACCGGGATCAGGGTGAGCAGCGTTAGTTGTTCGCCGTCGATAACGGCCACGCTGTTGCCACGTCCGGTCGCGACATACACGCGTTTCCCGTCCGCGGAAACGATCACGCCTTTCGGTTTTAATTGTGACGCGCCATCGACACGTGGCAGCTCGATCGTCCTGGTGACGGAATGATCTCGGGTATCGACCACCGATACTACATTCCCGTTTTCAGCAGTGACGTAGGCGCGAGCGCTATCAGCGGTGAACACAGCTTCACGCGGTCTGGCCCCAACCAGAAACTGCTTCACAACGTGGCCGCTCTGCGTGTCGATCACACTAACGCTGCTGCTGGATTCCGACGTGATGTAGACCCAACGCCCGTCCGGACTAATCGCCGCGCCTTCCGGTTCGAGACCCACCGGCATCGTGTTGATGATGCGATTTGCTTTGACGTCGGTGATTGACGCGGTGCCGGCGTCTTCGTTGGCAATGTAGAGACGTGTCGCGTTGTCGTCGATGGCGAAGTTTTCGGGATCGCTGCCGGATTCGTGTTTAGCAACGATGTTGCCGTTGAGATCGAGCTCAGCGATCGTGTCTTTGTCCTGCGATTGATTGGTTGGATAACTGATCGCTACCCAGATTCGTTTCCTGTCAGGACTCAAACGAATTCCGCGCAGACGCCCACCGACTTTGATCGTTGAAAAGACCCGATCCGTTTTTGTATCGATCACTGTGATCGTACCGTCACGCTCGTTAGTGACGAATGCCAGCGGCGCGGCGGGCTTCGAAGTGCAACCCGCGAGGAGCAGCAAAAAGAAACATTTCACGCAAAGGCGCAAAGGTGCAAAGGAAGACGCAAACAGAACGTTGCTGAACTTCCGTGCGTCTTCCTTTGCACCTTTGCGTCTTTGCGTGAAACTTTTTTTCATGATGGATATTGCTCCGGTCTCAGCGGCATCAGATCGTCCACGTCGCACAGCAAGCGCGGGTGCTCCGGATCGGAGAGATCCAACTGCTCCCAACGTATCCGATAACCGTCTCGTCTGGCCGCGCGCAGATCTGATTCACGCAGCCAGCCGGCGAACAACGCCAGTCCTGCGATTACGTAAACCAAACTTGCGGGAATCCACATGATCAGTCCGCCGAGTTGTTGGTCTTCGAGCGGGGTTAGTCCCCACGAGTTCGTCAGACCTGCGTAAGTTGGATACCAGACTGATCCGGCGATAGTGATTAGCGCGCCGAGCACACCGCTGTGAACTGACGTCGTGAAGAGATAGAGCACTGCGGCGCCGTAGCCCATCGCGCCCTGAGGTCCGTGAATCAGTGCCCACCAAAATAGTAGCGCCGAGAGCAGGAATGAGAGGTGTTGTGCCGTGTGGACGGATTCGTAGCGCAGCACTGCTTCGAAGAGCACAGGAATGTGCCAGACCCACAGAGCGACTGCATGGACCAGCCACGCGACGATCGGGATCGTGATTGTGCGCCACACACGCTTTATCGGGCCGATTTTTGCGACGTTGCCGAGGTTTCTCGACCAGCTCAACGGCAGTGCCCAAAGGAATGCGATCAACGGTCGTCCAAGGACGAGCAGCGGCGCAGCGACGAGCATGAGGATTTCGTGTTGCGTCATATGCGCGGAAAATAGAACGCGTCCCCAGGCGTGCACCGGTGAGACTAAAGCAACGAACAACGCCAGCCAGCCGAGCGCAAAACAAAGCGCTTCCCAGGTGCGGATCGATCTTGGCCAGAGGCGCCGCAGTCCGATAACAAATAACAGCGCCGTGATCGCGAGCGAGATCACGACCAGCGGTTCAAAGCTCCACGCGCGAACAAGGTCATGCCAGTTGTGTGGCTGGCCTCCGTGAAATATCAGAAGTAGTCTCATGCTAAAAGACTTTCTCAGCCGCAGATTTTCGCTGGTGAACGCGGATCTGATCCGCGTTCATCAGCGAAAATCTGCGGCTCATAACTGACAGGGATTGAACAACACCGTCGCGATGCCCTGCGCGACGATTACCAACAACGACATTCCGCTACTCAACATTCCCAACACGGCGATAAACCGGATACGTGCCGATAGTTCGGTCGATTCGGTGGGCCAGATGATGCCCTCAACTCTCCAAAGCGCTAACGCGATCAGCGCCGTCGTAACCGTTAACACGATCGCCACGACAATCACCGCATACAACGCGACATTGCGCTGCGCGGAACAAGCCTCGCGCACCAGTACAAAATTGGTCTGCATCTCGATGGCGACGATGACCGGCGCCGCCACCACCAGCAGCCACAACGCTTTCGGAGTTGTTGCACGTACTTCCATTTACCCAAGTCGCGGTGTGAAATAAATAATCGCGTAAAGCAGTATCCAGATCGCCACCACCCAGTACCAATAAACTCCAACCGTCACGATATCGACGCGGTGCTTCATGTCAAACTCACGCCTGAAAATCCAGGTCGTTAGCAACACCGTTTCAGTCGTCAGTATCATCAGGTGAAGCATGTGCATGCCGAGCATGAACCAGACGATCGAACCGTAAGCATTACTGTCCCAACGAAAGTAGACTGCCGAGAACTCAAAACCGCGCAACACGAGCGCGCCGAATCCAATGACTGCACAGATAACAAGCATGATCCTCGCCGTGTCTCGGTTGCCGCGCCGCGCCGCAAGATCCGCAAGCACCATCGGAATACAGCCCAGTAACAGAAGAATCGTGTTCGCAGTGCCGTAACCGAGCTCCGGCAGCGGCCTGAGCGCGGCCGTCAGTTGGGCCAGCGGCGGCGGCCACAACGTAAAGTTCTGCCGCAGGTAGAAGTAAGTCGCGATCAAAATCGCAAACATCGACGTCTCGATCGCAAGCAGAAGATTGTTTCCCCACCACACCGGATCGTATGTATCGAACTCGTGGTGCGGCAGCTCAGAAACGTCGATGACAGCTCGTGTACTCATACTTCCTTTGGTCGCAGCTCAGTGTGCGAAACCGGCTGTACGCGCTCGCCCGTTTCGCGTGCCGTCTTGTTCTTGTAATTCGGATCGCCGAAGAACCAGCAGGTAAGCGCCGCGCCGGTCAGGATTGCGCCAACCAGAAACGCCCACGGTGTGAATATGCCGGGGATGAGCGCAACCGCCGCACCCAGCGCCACCATCACCGGCCAGATCGATGGACCAGGAATGTCGAATCTCAGCTCCGGCTGCGCGTCCATCACACTCGTGACGAGCGTTTCTCGTTTCGTCGTGCTCAGTCCGCGCACTACGGGTGCATCGGCAGTCGCCTGCCAGATCGGATAACGACCCTGGACCACCGGAATGTTGTGAAAGTTGTAATGCGGCGGCGGCGAAGTGATGCTCCATTCCAACGAGTCGGCCGCCCACGGGTTATTGCCCGCTACAACTCCCGCGCGGCGCGCCCAAAACACATTGATCACAAACACCGCCACGCCCGACGCGAGAATAAACGCTCCAATCGACGCGATCAGGTTCAGAGTTCCCCAACCAGTCTCCGGCAAATACGTGTACACGCGACGCGGCATACCATTGAGCCCGAGTTTGTGCATGGGAAAGAAGACGAGGTTGAACCCGATGAACATCAACCAGAAATTCCAACGTCCGGCCCACTCGCTCAACATGCGGCCGGTCCACTTCGGAAACCAGTAATAAAATGCGCCGAACAGCGGGAAAATTGCGCCTCCAATCAGAACGTAATGAAGATGCGCAACGACAAAGAACGTGTCGTGAATTTGCAGATCGAGCGGCACTGACGCCAGCATCACGCCCGTCAGACCACCGAGAACAAAGATCGCAAAAAACCCGAGCACGAAAAGCAAAGGCGTCTTGATGTTCAGCTTGCCGCCCCAGAGTGTCGCGAGCCAACAGAAAATCTGTACGCCGCTCGGTATCGCAATCATCATGCTCGCCGCGGAGAAGAAGCTTTGGCCCATCTGCGGTATGGGCGTGGCAAACATGTGATGTACCCACAAACCAAAGCCGATAAATCCGGTCGAGATCAGCGACAGCACCATCGCGAGATAGCCGAAGATCTTCCGGCGCGCAAACGTGACAACGATCGGCGAGATGAATCCGAGCGCGGGAATGAAGATGATGTAGACCTCGGGATGCCCGAAGAACCAGAACAGGTGTTGATAAAGAATCGCGTCGCCACCCTCCGCGGGATTGAAGAAGTGGGTATCGATTAGACGGTCGCTGGCGAGAAATCCGCTCGCGAGCATCACGGCAGGCATCGCGAAGATGATCATGAACGACGCGACCACTTGCGCCCAGACAAACAGTGGTATGCGATTGAGCGTCATGCCCGGCGCGCGCATCTTGAACGCCGTGCCGATGACGACGATGGCGCCCACGAGTGCTGAGATTTCAGTGAACGTGATCATCTGCGCCCAAACGTCGACGCGCTTTCCGGGCGAGTAAGCCGGACCTGACAGGGGCACGTACGCGAACCAGCCTGCGTCTGGTCCAGTGTTCAGGAAAAACCCGGCGTACAGAAAAATGCCGCCAATCAGATAGATGAAGTAGCCGAAAAGATTGAGTCGCGGAAACGCCACGTCGCGCGCGCCGACCATCAACGGCACGAGATAAATTCCCATGGCGGTCATGATCGGGACGGCAAACAGAAACATCATTGTGGTGCCGTGTACCGTGAAGATCTGGTTGTACCGGTCGGGACTGAGGAAATGATTTTCGGGCCGCGCGAGTTGAATGCGCATCAACGCCGCTTCAATACCACCGAGCACAAAGAACACAAACGCAGTGACGATGTACCGCATCGCGATCGACTTGTGATCGGTATCAGTAAACCAGCCGCGTATTCCCGTTGGACACGCCCATGTCTTCTCGAGCTCCTCCTTCTCACGCTCCATCGCGGCCTCAAGTTCATCATCCGTAGTAGTGGGCCTTGCCGGCCACCCAGATTCCTTTTGTGCCTTTTTGTGGCTAACGTCTTTTTGTTCTTCTTCGTGGCTCATTTTAAGCTCTGCAAGTAGTCCAACAACGCTTGTAAATCTGCTTCAGAAAAATTGTTTTGCGGCATCCTGTTGCCGGGTTTCACTGATTGCGAATCCCTGACCCACAGCGCCAGGTGATCGCGCGTATTCGCGAGCGTTGCCGACGCGATCATGTTGCGGCTCGCGATGTGTGTCAGG
Source organism: Pyrinomonadaceae bacterium (assembly GCA_035275005.1). Lineage (GTDB taxonomy): Bacteria > Acidobacteriota > Blastocatellia > Pyrinomonadales > Pyrinomonadaceae > PSRF01. The sequence continues at coordinate 12,944 of DATENQ010000479.1, forward strand.
TTTGGTCCGATATTCGAACCCGCCGGCGTGCCGTTAACCGCATGACACATGACGCACGTGGACGAGAGAAAGATCTGCTGCCCGCGTTTCTGTGAATCGGTCGTTGGCGGAATTGACGTTTGCGTCTGATTCTGTCGCCACGCGTTGAACTGTTCCTGCGGCTCGGCAACAACCCAAAAGGCCATCTTTGCGTGTTGCAACCCGCAGTATTCAGCGCATTGGCCGCGATAAACGCCGGGCTTGTCTGCCTGCAGCCAGATGCCATTGATCTTTCCCGGAATGAGATCTTTTTTCCCGGCGAGGTTAGGCACCCAAAAACTGTGAATCACGTCAGTCGCCTGGAGATTGAAGAGGACCGGCACGCCAACCGGAATGTGGATCTCATTCGCAGTCGTGAAGATGTTGCTCGCGTCGACGTCCTTGTAACGAACTTCCCACCACCACTGATGTCCGGTAACGTCGATGTTGAGTCCATTCTTGTGGGCCTGCTCAGCGGTCAACGAGCGACCCGTCATGTAGTTGACGATCAAAAGTACAAACAGGATGATGCCGGTTAATGTGACTGTGCTGATGACGACGTTCCTGCGCCGCTGCTCTTGTTCCAGTGACGGCTCTAAAACCGGCGCAGCAGGCTCCGCTTCGCGCGTTCTATTTCGCAACGCGAGCAGTAGCGCGATCATCACCAGCACATAAACAATCGAGCAGGTGATAAAGAACCACCACCAGAGCCGGTTGATGCTGCCGGCATATGGACCAGCCGGATTGATCGCGTTTTGAATTCCGCCGCCGCATGATGAAAAGCACAGCGCGACACCCGGCGCCAGGAGACGCCCGCACAGGCGCAACGTTGTGTTCGTTCTCCTGGTCATTGAAGCGGTGGGCTCGAATGTTGCGGCTTTTCCCTTTCCGTGCGCTGCTCGGAGCGATGCGCGTTCATCGTGTCGTTGCGAGTCGGCGCCACGTCTTTTCTTAACTGTCCACTCATCGAGCGCACGTAAGCGACGATCTCCTTCACCTGGGCGTCGGGAATCTTTTGTCGAAACGAAGGCATGCCATTGGGGCGACCTTCGACGATCGTCGAGTAAATGTTTTCGGGGTTCTCACCGTAGATCCATTTCTCGTCCATCAACGGTGGCCCAATACCGCCGCCGCCGTTGAAGTGACAACCGGAGCAGTTGTATTGAGTATAGAGACGCTTGCCTTCATTGGTATCGAAGGCGCGCTGGTCCGATGGGTTTTGTACTGGCTGCGGCAAACCCGCCGAGCCCGGATGAAGGTCGCTCATCGTGACGTCATATGCTTTGAAATTCGCAGGCGGCTGTCCGAACTGTCGCTGCTCGCGTTTGCAAGACGCTAAGCAAAAGAGAAGACAAAAGAATATGCTCACGCAAAGGCGCAAAGGAGCAAAGGAAGAACGCAAAGAAGAATTGGGTCTGACTTTGCGGCTTTCTTTGCTCCTTTGCGCCTTTGCGTGAAAATCTTTCCTAAACACCATTTCCTCCTCCGACTCTCGGCACTCTGTAGTCTTCAAGAATCCGGTCGATGTCGCCGCGGCGCCGCTCCATGAATTGTTCGACCTCGTCCTTTAATTCCTGATCGTCGCGTCGAACGCCCATCGAGATGTCGAAAACAAACGGCAGGAACGGTTGATCAATCTGCGGTGAGACTGGGACAACTTCCAGCGGCACGTGCGACTGTTTCGCGAAGTAACCTGCGAGCGGGCCCCAGACGATCGCGAGATCGATATCGCGATTTGCAACTGCGTCGACGATGCGCGCCGGCGGATCGTGCTTGCTATAGTCGCCGTAGAGCGTGAAGCCTCTGACGTTCTCGACGATGTTGCGACGCGTTAGCGCGTGTGCCGGCGGCGCGTTGCTGTAATCGTCGCCGATGATCTGAACGCCGATGCGAAGTTTTTTGAGCAGGGGATCGTCGAGAGAGTTGATACTGAGATGACGATCCTTGCGATAAAGAAAGACGTAGGTCGAGCGGTAGTAAGGCTTCGTCGTTGCAGCCATCTCAAATCCCGCGGGTACGCCGATGACGATGTCGCACGTGCCCGCCCGCAGCGTGTTGCGAAAGAAACCACGTCGCTGCGCCCACCATGTGTACTCCACGCGATCGCCGAGGTCCTGGGCCATCAACTCCGCGATCTTGTTTTCAAAACCCTCACCGCGTTCATTGGAGAACGGAAGATTGTTTGGATCGGCACAAACACGCAGCACGCCGGCCGGACGCGTGAACTGCGGAGCGGTTGCTGCGACGGCTGCGGGTTTCGGAGTCTCACAGGCAGTCGTAGCGATCAACAAAAGAATTACTCCCGCAAAGGCGCAAGGGCGCAAAGAAGAGCTCGATCGCTGATCTCTTTGCGGCTTTGTGCCTTTGCGTGAGAATTCTCCCCGCGACTTAAGGAAGCGCGAAGACATAGAGCATGCCTCCTCTCGTCGTGTAATTCGGCAGGTCGGCCATCGCGCCCACGAAGCCGAGCGCGGCTGTCGCGTCACGCGTATCGAGCGCGCCCGCAACCACTGCGCCGGCCCAGCCACCAACCCCCGCGAGGATCGCTACGTACTGCTTCCCATCGGGACCGCGATACGACACTGGCTGCCCGATTATTCCCGAGCCGCATTTGAACTGCCACAACAAGCTTCCAGTCTTCGCATCGAGCGCTTTGAACCAACCGTCCATCGTTCCGTAGAACACTACGTCGCCCGCGGTCACCAGCGCGCCACTCCACACCGGAAAGTTCTCAGTCACCGCCCAAACTTTTTCATTCTTCACCGGATCCGACGCGAGAAACTCGCCGCGATTTCCACCCGGCCCGGCATACATGCGCACGTTCGCGCCGACATAAGGCGTGCCGGCGATGTAGTTCGCCTCCAGGCCTTCGAAATCCATACAGAGATTCTGATGTGGGATGTAAACGAGGCCCGTCCTCGGCGAGAACGCCGACGGTTGCCAGTCTTTCGCGCCCGGCGCCGCGGGACAGATCTCGCGCACGACCTTGCCAACTTGCGGTGCCTTTTCGTCGTTGACAATGATCCGTCCAGTACTGAGATCGACACCTTTTGAAGTGGTGATGTAGCCGAATGGATTCGCTGACAGCACCTGACCGTTCGTGCGATCTATTACGTAGACATACCCGTTGCGTTCAGGTCGAACCAGGACCTTGCGCGTCTGGCCGTTGAAAGGCACGTCCATCAGGATTTGTTCGTTGATACCGTCGTAGTCGTGCATGTCGTGTGGACTGAGTTGATAGAACCAGCGTGCATCTCCCGTATCCACATCACGCGCAAAGATTCCGCAGGTCCACTTGTTGTCGCCCGGACGTTGATCCGGATTCCACGGACCGGGATTGCCGGTGCCGTAAAAGATGAGGTTCGTTTCGGGATCGTAGGAGATCCATCCCCACATCGAGCCGCCGCCAATCTTCCACGCATCGGTTGGCCAACTAGTGACTCCCAGCTCCTTGCCCTGGTCTTGCTGGTAATACGGGTGAAAGTTCGCGCCGATGAGCACGTCTTTATCCGGTCCGGTGTGATAAGCACGCCAGACGATCTTTCCGTCGGCAGCGTTCAGCGCGGTGAGCCAGCCACGAATGCCAAACTCGCCACCACTGTTGCCGACCAGCACTTTGTCTTTAACAACGAGGGGCGCCATCGTCATCGACTCGCCCTGATTGATCTCGCCGACTTTTGTCTTCCAGATCTCTTTTCCAGTCGCGGCATCAAGCGCGATTGTGTGGTTATCGAGCGTGTTGAAAAAGATTCTTCCGTTTGAGTAGACCCCGCCGCGATTCACGACGTCGCAACACGCGACTCCCTGAGCCGACGACATCGTGTTAGGCTCGTATTTCCATTTGACTGGGCCAGCAGGTTGTGTCAGATCGAGCGCGTAGACCGTGTTGGGAAACGGCGTCACGATGTACATCGTATTATCCGCGATGATCGGCGCCGCTTCGTGACCGCGCACCACGCCAGTCGAAAAGGTCCAGGCCAGTTTGAGGCTCGCGGCGTTACCGGTGTTAATGTCTTCGAGACCGCTGAAGCGTGTGCTGGCGTAGTTCTTGGCCGGCATCGTCCACTGGCCGTCTTCGGCTTCGACGCTGACAGTGGCGCCGGTCGGCGCAGTTAGAGTGCGGTTTTGGCTAGCTGTCTGTGTGTGGGTGCTTTTCTGGGAACAGGCAGTTGCGAGTAGCAAGGCACAGGCGAGCACCGCCGCGCCGCGGAAATCGAATGACAGATTCTGTTTCACTTCTCCGCCCTGGTTCGTTCAATACTTCCGTGAAGCAATTAAGCTATATACAAATTGTGTGCAATTCCATTTTCGCTTGGTCGTTCGATCGCGCAATGAAAAACAGAACTCGACCAATACGCTTGTGTACCAGAAGGCGACAACATTGGACCATGTCTCTTTGCTGCATTCTGTTCGCTATCGTACCGACTCTCGCTCAACAGCAACTCAACAAGATCTCCGGCGTCGTTTCTGATGCGAATGGAGCGGCGGTGCCGAACGCCTCCGTTGAATTCGACGCAAACGGAACTTCAGTGCGCACTGCGACTGACGACGCAGGAAATTTTACAGTGTTGAGCACGGAGTCGAACGGAACGCTCTCGATCAGCTCTCCGGGCTTCAACACGATCAAGATCGACGTCTCAAAACCAAATGGACCACTACGCATCCGTCTCGAACCGGCAGGTGTGATCGAGAGAATCGTCGTGACAGCCGATGATGAGCGGATTCCGCCAACACCAACCAGCCAGTTCGCGATCAGTCAGAAGGAAATCAACTTATCCGGGGCACTCACGATCGATGACGTGCTGCGGCAAGCACCGGGATTCTCGCTGTTCCGCAGGTCGGGAGGCCTGACGGCGAATCCGACGTCGCAGGGTGTTTCGCTGCGAGGTGTTGGGGCGAATGGGGCTAGCCGCGCACTCGTGCTGGTCGATGGTGTGCCGTTGAATAGTCCGTTTGGCGGTTGGGTTTACTGGAACCGTCTGCCGCGCGTAAGTATTGAGAATGTACAGGTTTACAACGGCGGGACGTCGGATCTTTACGGCAGCGGCGCGCTCGGGGGTGTCATTAATATAAAGAGCAACACGGCGCCGGCGACTTTTTTTGATGTCGAAGCGTCGGCAGGAAATAAGGCGACGGCGGCAACATCATTCAGCGGTGGAAAGTCGTGGGGCAAATGGGGCGTACTGTTCTCGGGCCAGGCATTGCGCACCGGCGGGTATGTACTTGTGCCCGAAGACCAGCGTGGTTTGGTAGATACGCCCGCGGGCACAGGTGATCTTGCGGGCTCGCTGACTGTTTCGAGGACGTTGGGTTCGCAAGGACACGCGTTTGCACGGTTGAGCTCGTTTGGTGAGAGTCGTCGCAACGGCACACCGGTTCAACTGAACGACACGCGAATCTGGTCGATCGATCTCGGAACTGACTGGAGCGACTTCTCAGTTCGCTTGTATGGCTCTGGTGAGAACTTCAATCAGAACTTTTCCGCCGTTGCCGCGGATCGCGATTCCGAATCGTTGACTAACCGGCAGCGGAATCCGTCGCAGCAGGCGGGATTCGCGTTTCAGTGGCGCAGAGGTTTTGGAAGTCAATCGATCTCAGCCGGTGTTGAGGGACGTGACGTGCGCGGTCACAGTGCGGAAACGACCTTTAACAATGCGCGAGTCACGGCGTTTGTCGATGCCGGTGGGAGGCAAAAATCGTTTGGCGTCTTCGCCGTGGATGCGGTGCGTGGTCGTTCGTGGCTTTTGAGTTTCGGAGCGCGGTTCGATGGTTGGTTGAATAGTCGTGGGTTCTCGAATCGGACTCCAGTTACAGGGACGCCGTCGCTGAATGCTTTCGAGGATCGATCGGAGACTGCGTTTAGCCCGCGCGTTTCGTTGATGAAGCGTTTCGATTACGGACTTTCTTTTAGTGCTTCGGCGTATCGCGCTTTCCGGACGCCAACGCTCAATGAGCTGTACCGGAACTTCAGGGTTGGGAATGTGGTTACGAACGCGAACGCTGGGTTGAAGGCGGAGAGGCTTACCGGCGGTGAAGCCGGCGCCGGTTTGCAAAAGTTTCGTGAGCGGCTGTTTGTGCGAGGCAATTTCTTCTGGAGCGAGATCGACGACTCGATCGCGAACGTCACACTCTCGACAACACCGGCGCTCATCACGCGGCAACGACAGAACCTGGGAGCAATCCGCGCGCGTGGAGTTGAGCTAGCGGTAACCGGGAAGTTTGCAAGACATTGGGAAGTTGCCGGCGAGTATTTGTTGACCGATAGCACTGTGCTGCGTTTTCCGGCGAACCGGGGTCTGGAAGGGTTGCTGGTACCGCAGGTTCCACGGCACCAGTTTAATTTCCAGGTTACTTATGCGAATGCAGAGTGGTTAGTGGGAGCGCAGGGGCGATTCGTAGGCCGGCAGTTTGACGACGATCAGAACACGTTGCCGTTGCGACGGTTTTTCACGCTGGACGCGGAGGTCTCGCGAACAGTTTCGGAACGAGTGCGGGTCTTTGCAGCCTTTCAGAATCTGACTGGTAGCCGTTACCAAATCAGCAGCACCCCGGTATTCACCGTCGGCCCGCCAGTCCTCTTCCGCCTCGGCATCCGGTATAAATCTTAGCCGCCGATTTCGCGAATGAACGCGGATCTGATCCGTGTTTATCCGCGAAAATCTGCGGCTTAAATATTTAATTGCGTGAAGTCTCCGGCTTCGAGCCGAGATACTTCTCAAACCACTCAAGGTTTGCTTTCATCGCCGCCAATTGCATCTTCGGCTCGGTTGGTCCGTGCGGCTGGCGCGGCAACACCAGCATTCGCGTCGGCACGCCCTTCACCTTCAGCGCGTTATAAAACTCGTAGCCTTGTGAGATCGGCACGCGAATGTCTGCCTCGCCGTGTTGAATCATCGTCGGTGTCGTCACATTCTTAACATTGAACATCGGCGAATGCTTTTGGTAGAGATCCATCACATCCCAGAACTGCCCACCGAAGTAATCCGGGATAAACGCCGGAATGTCAGCCGTGCCGTTAAAACTCATCAGGTTGGTCACGGGCGCGCCCGCCGACGCCACTTTGAATCGTGACGTTTGCGTAACGATCCACGACGTCATGAATCCCCCATAACTCCAGCCCATCACTCCCAAACGTTCCGGATCCGCAACGCCCATTTCGATAACACGATCGACGCCCGCCATCAGATCCTGGTAGTCGCCGAAACCCCAGTCGCGCATGTTTGCATAGCGGAAATCTTTTCCATAACCACTCGAACCGCGCGGGTTCGGACGCAGGATCGCAAAACCACGTGAAGCGAAAGTCGCGAGAGGATATACACCGCGCCCGCCGATAAACGTCTGCTGGAACACTCCCGACGGGCCGCCGTGAATATTCAGTATCAAAGGCACACGCTTTCCGGCTTGATATCCGGCCGGATACGTTAGTAGTCCTTCGATGGATTTTCCGTCTTTCGATTTCCAGCTGACGACTTCGGTGCGTCCCACTGGCGGCGTTTTCAGATCCGCATTCATCTGCGTGATTTGCACGGGCGTGAAATCAGACGCTGAAGCAGTGAAGACCTCCGCCGGCGTGTCGGAGGTTTGTCTGACAAGCGCGAATGTCGTGCCCGACCGGTTCAGGCTGATCGCGCCGAACACTGCCGGAGTTGTCTTGATCTCGTCGATACGATTGGCGGCGACGTCGAGGGCGTACACCTGAGTGCCGGTTCCCTTCGCTTCGCTGAAGTAGATGCGTTTGCCGTCGGCTGACCAGCCGGCGACATCTGGTTGACTATCGAAAGACGTCACGAGTGTCTTTGGCTGTCCGCCGTTGGCCGCGAAGATCTGGATCACGTTTGCTCCTGCCCAGGTTGGCGGATTCTCACTGGCAATCACGGCGATCGATTTCCCGTCGGGTGAATAAAGCGGAGCCGTTTCCGCCGCCTTCGAGTTCGCGAGGACGGTGACGTTGCCGCTGGCAACTTCGATGATGGAAACATCGGCAGTGGGCCAATCATTCACTACCGGCGATTTGACGTGGCTGAAAGCGATGCGCGACCCGTCACTGGACCAGTCAAAACCGTCAACATGATAGTTGCCCGTCGTGAGTTTGCGCGGTTCGCGTTTGCCGTTCGCGTCTTTTTGAATCGAGAGCACATACAAACGCGCCATCTTCACGTTTTCGTCGACCCAGCGCGAATCGTTCTTGCCTTTGTCGTTTTTCTCTTCTTCCTCTGTCTTCGGATCAGTCATCGTGAATGCGATGGAGCGACCGTCCGGAGACCAGTCGAAGTTGTTCGCAGCGCTCTTGAGCTCTGTGAGCGGTTCCGCTTCACCGCCGTTCACGTTCAGGAGATAAATATTGTTGCGGTTGTCTTTACGGTTTGAGAGAAAGGCGATCCAGTTGCCGTCGGGCGACCACTTGGGATTGCTGGACGATTTGTCGCCGAAAGTGAGTTGAGTATTTTGTTTGGTGGCGAGATTAGCCATCCAGATCTGCGTCACAAACTCGCTTTTGTCGGCGGTCATCACCGCATCGTTCACGGTGTAAACCATTCGTTTGCCGTCAGGAGAAACTCTCGGTGTGCCCATAGTTTTGATCTTGAGCTGCGTTTCCGGATCCCATGTTTGAGCGGCGGCGGTGGCGGTAAAAATGATGATTAGAGTCAGAGCTGTGGCTAGCGCTTTCATGATCTGTTTCTCCTGGCTGGATTACGAACGTAGGCGCAGAACTTTTTACGCGCGCGCATGTTGAAAGTCAACGGTTTTGGGACGAGACGGCCTAAATGGAAGTCGACTTATGTTTTTGTGCCTTTTGTGGCAATCTGCTGTCTATGATTTCAGTGGCGGACATTCAAGAGGCGCGGCGCATAATCGCGGACACTGCGATCCGAACGCCGCTCCTTCGTTTGAATGTTCCTGACGCTCCCGCTGAGATCTACTTGAAACTCGAGAACCTTCAGCCGATCGGGTCATTCAAAATTCGTGGTGCTGCGAGTGCGATTGCTCGCCTAACGCCGGAAGAGCTCGAGCGCGGAGTTATTACTGCGTCGGCGGGTAACATGGCCCAGGGCGTCGCGTGGTGTGCGCGCCGGCTCGGAATTCCCTGCACCGTGATCGCCCCCGAGACAGCGCCGGAAGCTAAGACCAGTGCCATCGAGCGGCTCGGCGGGCGTGTGATTAAAGTTTCATTTGATGAGTGGTGGAGGGCGTTTGAGCAACGTTCACATCCGGGTGTTGAGGGAACGTTTGTTCATTCTTTTGACGATCCTTATGTGATGGCCGGCAACGGCACGATCGCGGTGGAGATTCTCGAAGACCTTCCTGAGGTGGATGCGGTTGTTGTGCCGTGGGGCGGCGGAGGTTTGACTTGCGGAATTGCGTCGGCAATGCGTGAGTTGCGTCCGGCTTGTAAGGTCTTCACGGCCGAAGTTGCCACAGCCGCGCCACTCGCTGCTTCTTTAGCGGCCGGCGCTCCCGTCGAGATCGACTACCAACCATCATGGGTCGACGGTATCGGCGCAAAAGCGGTCTTCCCGCAAATGTTTGAACGTGCGAAAAAATTGATCGACGGCGCGTTTGTAGCCAATCTCCCTTCCATCTCCGACGCCCTGCGGCTTCTGGTCCAGCACAACCACATCGTTGCCGAAGGCGCCGGCGCCTGTCCCGTCGCCTGCGCCCTCTCCGGCTATGCCCCCTCAGGAAAGGTCGTCTGCATCATCTCGGGTGGCAACATCGATCCTGCCAAACTCGCCCGCATCCTAAACGGCGAGCTGTAACCCAAACACGGGCGGCCACGGAGTGCCGCCCCTACAGTTGTTGCGTAAACGTCCAAATCGCGATGACAGTATTTTGATTCTGCGGAAGCAACTGTAGGGGCGG